>NZ_JAVJTO010000150.1:0-7880 GCF_040220235.1 Coleofasciculus sp. B1-GNL1-01 | reverse complement strand
ATGTTGACCCTCTGTCGAGGTAAAATTTGGTGCTGTTGTCGGCGAAAATTCCAGGATGCAAGACGGTTATAGTGTAAAAACCTGGCACTTGTTGGGTCGAAAAATGGCTGGAAACCCTTATCTGGTCTACCTTACACGCTTATGCAGCAAGCCCTAATTAGACGATTTTCAAGAAAGTATGCCACCTATCATTCGCTTCATTGCTCCATTTCCCTCATCAATTGCATGATCCAATAAAAATGGGATTAGGTTTCTCTGAAGTAGTCCGACAAAAGTAAACGGTGCGCTGCGGCAACTTTTGCAAAAGTCAGCGATCGTTGAAAGCACACCGAAATGTCTTAAAATCTAGTCATTTCAAAGAGTTTAAGCTATGTGTCTTATTTCTTGGACTAGGTGGGTCACACAGGTTTATTCAACTTCAACTTTTTTAAGCGCTGCTTCAGCCGCACGTTTTTCAGCATCTTGTTTACGGCGACCTGTTCCGACACCGTAGACTTTACCTTTTACGCGAACTTCAGCCGTGAATTCCTTGGCATGATCGAGTCCAGACTCATCGATAATAAAATATTCCGGGTTTTCGACAAAGTTGGCTAGCGCCCATTCCTGAAATCGACCTTTGGAGTCCACGAGAATACTATTATCTAGAGTTGTTTCAGTGGAACAGAGGTCTCTAATTGCAGAACTCAACAAAGGTTCAATAAAGGTGATAACTGCATCAATACCTGAATCGAGAAAGTAAGCACCAACAACGGCTTCAAACGTATCGCTGAGCAACGATAAATTTCTGCGTCCTCCTTCTTTTATAGCACCATTGCCTAACCTCATTTTTTTAGCTAAATCTAGTTCTTTTGCAAATATTGCTAACTGTTGTCCTTCAACTAATTTAGATCGCAGACGTGTAAGTTGAGATTCGTTCATCTTCATCGCTGGATCATAATTATAGAGAAATGCACCACTAATAAAATTCAGTACAGCATCACCAAGAAACTCTAGACGTTCGTTGTCTTCACCTGCACTAGGATTCTCATTAATGTATGAACGGTGGGTGAGGGCACGATCGAGAAGAGAACGATCACGGAAGGAAGGAAGTTTTGATTTTTCTTCATCTAATCTTTCTATGATGTGGGATTCATCAGCAATATCAATTAGACTCTGACTTACCCCACCTTGTTGAGCGAAAATTATGACTTTCTTCCCTTTATTTTTCAAGACATGACCTAGACTGGTAAAGTCACCATCTCCTGATGCGATAATGAAGATATTAGCTGAGGCATTACTATAGGCTTCTTCAATACAATCAACTATTAGTTGGTTGTCTACGCTGTTCTTGGCAAAGGAGGGAACGTTAATTCTTTGAAAACCAATACCACTTAAAAACTTGGCATATTTTTTATTTTCTCGCTGCCAATTGGAATAGGCTTTTTGACAAATTACATCACCTTGTTCCTTGGCAAAGGTTTGCAAAAACTCGGCTCTTTCTTGGCTAACTTTAACATTTTGGCAATCCCAGTAAAGTGATACTAGAGGAGATGAATTATTTGTGGTACTGCTTGTAAAAGTATTATTACTTTTCGCCATATTAATACATTAAACTTGACAAAAACGAACTATTAAACCAATTTGTTGAATTGAAAATTATTTATTTTTAGTTTTTGAAGGTTAAATCATTTAGTAATATGGCTGTTTTCAATAAATTGTGTGTGAACGTAAAAGTCTTTGAAAAACTTGTCCAACCCAGGCTGCCATTTTACAAAGGCTTGAAACTAGCTATATCCTCAAGATACCCCAAAAGCACTTCCTGAATTGGCAGTAAGTTTTTATAATTCTGCATCTCCAGGGGCATTTGCTGGATAGTTTCCATTAAATTATGAGCCATCTGGGGATTATCTTCAAGCACTCGCAAAGGATACACGTAGGTACGCACGGTAAATAGAATGTCACCACTCTGGGTTAACCGTCTTAATGTCTGACGTTCAATTCTCAAAAACAACTTATCCCCAGCGTTTTGGCAATTTATCCTTTTCTCCCAACCTGGTTTTGCGTTTTCTGGAGGAAAGAAGAGTTCGGGAGATTCCACAATACTCCAATTTAATCGCCAAACCGGATGATTGGATTTGAGGCGATTGAACACACTATCTACAGGATGCGCCAGCTTTTCAGAATATCCCGGAACCGGGGCGTGGATTTGAGTCAGGGGACATCCCAACTTTTCTCGCAGTCGCCAACGCAAGGGGAAACAGAGGGAGGCGGCGACTAAACGATACCCTTGAGGCGATCGCTCCATTAAGAGTAAATCCTCTTGTACCAGACGCCCAGCTAAATCCAGAGGGGCTGACTCGAAGTCAGGGATATGCCAGACTTGATGGGTTGCGATCGCTTCAATCGTTTGACCCTGGCGGCGATAATGTTGGGGAAAGTGTTTCAGCAGATGATCCAGCAGTAACTCTAAAACCTCCTGCTGACTGGCTTCGGTTCCGGGGAGACTGGCAAATACCTCTGAATGTCGAGTTTTGAGCAGCGTATCTTTTTGTGACAAATACTTGACAAACTGGTCATCAATTTCAATCCAGTCTTGAGGATCAAGGGCTTTGAGACTCATGCTCATTTGCCACTGTCCCTCGGCAAAGGGTAGATATAGGGGTTGGCGGATCATATCATAGGTTGTGAAGAAAGCCTCATGGGTTCAGTTATGGGCGACCCAAGCTAATTAAATGGACTGGAAGTGTGCATTGATGCAAGCGGGCATTGGTGTCAACTTAAGCTCAACCCCTCACCCCCAGCCCCTCTCCCACGCCGGGGAGAGGGGAGCAAGAAGGAAGGTATTTCTCGATGTGATGCCAGAAGCTTCTTTATTCCCCTTCTCCATCAAACAAAAGCGAAGCATCCTTTGTCATCCCCCCTCCTCGTAGGGGGGAACGAGGGGGGTGGGAGAAGGGGTTAGGGGATGAGGGTGAAAAGCTTGCCAGTCGTGCTTTTGGCGCTTAAGTTGACACGGATGTCGCCCCTACAAGTTTCTGATGGGGTAATGGATGATGCTTATGTCACCGATCGCAACTCATCTAAATGTGCCAGTACCTCTGTACTGTGAATCGCGGGTCGAACGCCGAGAAATATCTCCCGCAAGATACCATCGGGATCAATGAGATAAGTATGACGTAGGGAGACAAAGCCCATCCAAGACCCATACGCCCGACTCACTGACCCATCTATATCTGCCAAAAGGGGAAACTTCAACCCCTCTGAGTCGCAAAAATCGGCATGGGAGTCCACATCATCCGCACTCACTCCCACAATTTGGGCATTTCTCTCTATATATTTGGGCAAATCTTGCTGAAAGCGACGAGCCTCTAGCGTGCAACCTGAGGTGAAATCCTTGGGATAAAAGTACAAAACCACCCATTTTCCTCGGTAATCGGAGAGTGATACCTCCCCATCCCCACTATTGGTCGGTAGCGTAAACTCTGGTGCAGGCTCGTTTAAGGGCGGTTGTTTCCCGCCGAGAGCAGAGGCGGCGGGAGTGACGTTTAACCAAGCCAAGCAAGCCAGACAACTTGCCAAGAGAATGCTCACAAGGGTGCGACGAGAAATCATGATCGATACAGTGTGTTTGTTTTACAGAAGTTTACAATCCCAATTTAGATCTTGTCAGATTCTGGGATTGCGCTATCATGTCTAGCAAGGCAATAGTCGTCGGAGGTCAATATCCCTTCGTAAATCAGTCTGAGAGCCACGTCTGGGTGCAGGGGAGCCAAGAAAATTTAGAGACAGACACGCTCCTGACCGCATTGGCTGGTATGAGGATGAGTCCAATGGAAAGGGAATTTAGAGATGTTCACATTACAATTCGTGCTGATCGCGCTTTGGAGGACACGACAGTCTCATACTCTTACCCGGGGAAGTGACAAAAAAAAGCCTATAGCTATTTTCAGCATCAACCCCTAATCCCCTCAACACCATTGTTTTAACTATCCAAAATTTTTAGGGACGTTTGGATGAAGACAATCCGCTAGACTGAGCATATAAATTCCCTAGTTTAATTATAGTGACTTTGTTTCGATAAACACAAAGATATTACGGATAGATAGACAATATTTGATACTTCTATCTGGGGATCATTGAAAAATAGAAGACATCGAAAGAAACAATGTATAACCAGCAGCGCTATCATTTGGGTTACCCCCCTAATAAACAATATCTAGGTTGTTAATATCCCTAGGGTTGGGTGGCTTTAGTGCTGATTGAAATTAGGGATTACGGCTTGTCTATTTCTAAATAGTCTGCTATGGTAGAACTGTTCTGAAATAAAGGACGTAACCGAATTACTCGCTCTCCTAATAAGTAAGTAACTATTCTAAGGAGAACGCCAGAAGAAGTTTGCAAGGCTACAAACCCGCCAAAGCGCGACAAAGTGCGGATCGATCAAGTGTGGATTGAGCTATCTATTTCCTAATTCAACGCCTTAAGTCAAAACCCAAAGGATTGATAAACATGAATTAAATTTATCCAGACTATAAGGATGGGGAATGATAGTATATCGGATGGCTTTAACTCGAAAATTGAGTAGAGTGTTAGATTAGCGGCGGCGATTATAACAACTGTAGTCAGAGTTGCCCAAAAGAAATGTGTAAATCGCTACGAATTTAATTGTGAGGTATGGTTCTATAAAAAACAGCCGAATCCTAAAGAAAATATTACCTAAAGGAATTTTTTCGGCTGAGTATCGGTAAACTAAAATACTGAAACCAAGAGTAGGAGGAAATGCTTAATGGTTGCAGCTACTGAAACAACATCATCTCAATCGTCCAAAGAACAAGCTCTCATTCTGTGGTTTGAAGAGGTAGGAATTGTCGATGTTCCCTTGGTGGGTGGTAAAAACGCCTCCCTAGGTGAAATGATCCGACAACTGACCGCTAAGGGCGTCAGAGTTCCCACCGGATTCGCTACAACGGCTTATGCATACCGTTACTTCATTAAGGAAGCAGGTTTAGAAGAAAAGCTACGCGAACTGTTTTCTGACCTCGATGTCGAGGATATGAATAACCTGCGCGTCCGGGGTAAGCAAGCGCGGTCTTTGATTCTCAATACACCGTTCCCAGAAGACCTGCGAGCCGCGATCGCAGAATCTTATCTGAAGCTGTGTGAACGGTATGGCGTCACCGCTGAGTTTTGCGATCGGTTCGAGCCGGAATACCAAGAAGAGTGCAAGGAGAAAAGCCAAGCTGTTGACGTAGCTGTTCGTTCATCCGCTACGGCGGAAGACTTGCCTGATGCCAGTTTCGCGGGTCAGCAAGAAACCTATTTGAACGTTTACGGTGTCCTAGACGTTTTAGACGCTTGCCATCGTTGCTTTGCCTCCATTTTTACTGACCGAGCCATCTCCTATCGGACTGTCAAAGGATTTGATCACTTTGATGTCGCCCTGTCGGTTGGTGTGCAGAAAATGGTGCGCTCTGACTTAGCCTCCTCTGGTGTCATGTTCTCTATTGACACAGAAACAGGCTTCAAGAATGCCGCCCTAGTTACCGCCGCCTATGGTTTGGGCGAAAACGTTGTTCAAGGTGCTGTCAACCCCGACGAATACTTTGTCTTCAAACCAACGCTTAAGGACGGGTATCGCCCGATTCTAGAAAAGCGCTTGGGAAGCAAAGAAATCAAGATGATTTATGACATCGGGGGTACGAAGCTGACCAAGAACGTACCCGTGTCAGAGCCTGAGCAAGTCAAATACGCGATCAACGACGAAGAAATTCTGCAACTGGCTCGCTGGGGTTGTATTATTGAAGACCACTACTCCGAAGTCCGGGGTGTCTACACTCCCATGGACATTGAGTGGGCAAAAGACGGTGAAACAGGTGAACTGTACATCGTCCAAGCTCGTCCAGAAACCGTTCAATCCCAGAAGTCAAAGAGCGTCCTTAAGAGCTATCAGCTTAAAGGAACCTCTGAGGTGGCGGTTACCGGTCGCGCCGTTGGCGAAATGATTGGTCAAGGTAAAGCCAAAGTCATTCTGGATGTTCACAAGATTGATGAATTTGAACCCGGTGAAGTCTTAGTCACCAACAAGACTGACCCTGACTGGGAACCAATCATGAAGCGGGCATCAGCCATTGTCACCAACCAAGGTGGACGTACCTGCCACGCGGCAATTATTGCTCGTGAGATGGGTATCCCAGCGATTGTGGGTTGTGGTGATGCCACAGGTGTGCTTAAGAGTGGGCAAGAGGTTACCGTTTCCTGCTCTGAAGGGGAAGAAGGACGGGTTTACGAAGGGCTTGTACCCTTTGAAGTCCAAGAAACCCAACTGGAAAACCTACCCACAACTCGCACCAAGATTTTGATGAACGTGGGCAACCCAGAAGAAGCCTTTGGTTTGGCGGCAATCCCCTGTGATGGTGTGGGATTAGCCCGCTTAGAGTTCATCATCGCCAATCATATTAAGGCGCACCCCTTGGCACTGCTGAACTTCGATAAGCTCGAAGATGCCACCGTCAAGCGGGAAGTCTACAAAATGACCTACCTCTACGAACGTAAGGCTGACTTCTTCGTAGACAAGTTGGCGCGGGGTGTGGCGATGATTGCAGCGGCATTCTATCCCAACCCGGTTGTGTTACGGATGTCTGACTTCAAGAGTAACGAATATGCCAACCTCCTCGGCGGTCAACAGTTTGAGCCGAAGGAAGAAAACCCAATGATTGGCTGGCGTGGTGCGTCTCGTTACTACGATGAAAACTATGCCGAAGCGTATGGGTTAGAGTGTCAAGCGATCAAGCGAGTTCGGGATGAAATGGGGTTAACGAACGTGATCCCCATGGTTCCCTTCTGCCGTACCCCCGATGAAGGGCGCAAGGTGCTGGCAGAAATGGAGAAATACGGCTTGAAGCGTGGCGAAAATGGACTGCAAGTCTATGTGATGTGCGAGATTCCCAGCAACGTGATCTTGGCTGACCAGTTCAGTGAAGTGTTTGATGGGTTCTCCATTGGTTCCAATGACCTGACTCAGTTAACCTTAGGTCTAGACCGCGACTCCGGTTTAGTGGCTCACATCTTTGATGAGCGCAACGACGGGGTTAAGGAAATGGTGCGGATGGTGATTGAGAAGGCGAAGAAGAATGGTCGTAAGATTGGTATCTGCGGTCAAGCGCCGAGTGACTATCCTGAGTTTGCCAAGTTCTTGGTTGAGTTGGGGATTGACTCAATGAGTTTGAACCCTGACTCGGTGATGAAGACACTATTGATGGTGGCTGAAGTTGAAGAACAACAAGGCTAAGTCTTGAGTGTTTAGCGTCTGCGTCCCTGATGGGGCGTAGACTTGAAAAAGAGCGATCGCATTTCCGGTGGGAGGTGCGATCGCTGTTTTATAAATTCCTAGGTTAGAGTAGCAACAGTGTCTCCCAAGTATAGCGCTTCGCGCTCGTCTATTTACAAATACTGGAAGGCTGAGTCTGCTGCTTTATGAATATTAAAGTCATGTTTTGGCAACTCCTTTCTAATTGCTGTTTTGACTTTGTGCCACCAATGTTCAATTGGGTTCAAGTCAGGAGAGTAGGTAGGTAAAAACAGCAATTCACACCCGGCTTTTTCAATTAATTCTCTAATTTTACGGGAGTTATGGAAAGGGGCATTATCCATAATAATTACCTGCCCAGCTTCCACCTCTGGCAATAAACATTTTTCTAACCATGTCTCAATTACCTTGGCTGTACAATATCCTTCATATACCATCGGGGCGAAAAAATTACGGCTCTTTCAGACTAACTATGATAAATTACTAGCCAAAATACCAATTAAGCAGAACCCTTCTTCTAAAATTATCAAAATTATTTAACCCATAACCTCTTCTTTTAATTAGCTTAATTTTTTGATTAATTCCCTCCACTGTC
>NZ_JAVJTO010000149.1:0-37797 GCF_040220235.1 Coleofasciculus sp. B1-GNL1-01 | reverse complement strand
TGCATCCTGGAATTTTTGCCAACCTCAGCGCCGAATTTTCCCTCGACAGAGGGTTGAAACCATTGCCCATGAAACACCGAGCGTGTTACCGAGCGGAGTCGAGGTAAGCCGAGGTGTTGCCTATTGCCTATTGCCTCTCCCTACCACAAGAGTTATTCAGCAGACCCTAGTTATTCAGTAACCCTTACTTACATCAGAGAGTATTGAATCGGCGGTTGGATAGACCAATCAGCAAACATTGATTTATCCTGAAACTGGTTAACCGGAGACTGGGGAAGATAGGTTTGTAATGCTTGGAACATTTTATCTTTGTTAATCGGCTTGGTGATAAAATCTGACGCGCCGACAATTTTTGCCCGTGTCCGGTCAATAATCCCATCCTTACCCGTTACAATAATCACCGGGGTGGATTTGAAAAAGGGAACCCGACGAATTTGGGAGCAGATTTCATACCCATTCGCAATCGGCATGACTAAATCTAAGAAAATCAGATCAGGTTTGTGTTCTATCAATAGCGATAATGCTTTTTCCTGATCCTCAATATTGATAAACGGATAACCGGCTTGAGTGAGAATATGATTCATCAGCACTAAATCAAATGAGCTATCCTCGATACAGGCAATTAAGGGACTTTTCGATTTCGATTTTACTGGAGTGGCAGGAGTTTCGGCTGATGAAAATTCTCGCTGCGTTGGTAATGCAGCGCTGAAACTCACATCCTCAACCTGATTCAGTTCCACTAACCCTTGACGAATATAGGGCATGATAGGCTGAGTCAGAAGTACAAGATTCCGATTCAAATGAACAGCTAAGTCCCGTAATGTTTGATTGCCATCCATCGCCGCAATCAGGTTATCTGATGGGAATTGAGAGGTTTCTTCTTGCAACCCTTTAAACATCTGATTCATACCTCCCAAACCACTGAGGTTATCATAGAGCATCTGGGAAAACTGTTGTTGCAATTTCTCAGGGTTTAATGCCTGAGGCGCTAAATTAGGAGAAATGTCGGTTAAATTGGCGCTTTGCCAGCTTCGCCACAGTTTTAACGCTTGCCTCCACATTTCATCAACATCAATGGTGACTAAAGCTGAATCCATCTGGTCTTGAGCAATTTGACTATAACTGAGTTGCCAGTTTGAGGAAGAAGATAGCTGTTCTAGGTGTTGAATCAGATCAAAGAAGATTTCCAGAATATAGCTTTCGACAACTTCTGTCATTTGCTCTGACCGAAGCTTTCCCTGTATTACTAATTCCGCTAAGGCATCGTAATTGTCACTAGGAAACGGCTGGGAATGGTTGGCAGTCCTATCCTTCATCAGTTGGGGACAGTAGCGATAAAGCTGGCGCAACCAACTGCGACGGGGATGTATGCCACTTCCACCACAGATTAAACCTTGGGAAAAATATAAATTCCAGTGTTGGCGTTGAGAAGCTTCAATATCTAAGCAACCTGTGAATTTCTCACTCGCGCAGGAGAAAAGTTGGGTCGCTAGATTTTCAGTATTGGCGATTGGACAAGGGGTGAAGGGAAATGCGCCAGTGCTAAGAAATTCAGTCCAGTTTTGTGAATATCCAATTGCTCGCTCGAATTGATTGGTCATAATTTTAGCTTGAACTCCTGGGAATACAGCATGAAAGTGATTAGGGATGATGAAAGCAACTAGCCAAGTTGAGAACGGAGGAACAGACTGCACTGAGTCGTGCTAATACCATCAGACTGGGATAATCAACTGGGACAATTCCATACAGTCTTGTTTGGAGAGCGGCATAAACAACTGGGTTCATTGGGTTGGCATTTAAATTCAGCGCTTGCCGTTAATATTACAGAATTTGGTAAATTACCCAGATTAGATGAGTTTTCGCTGTCACCGATGGACGCGAGCCAGCCCCTCACTTAGGCGTTGTGGAGATGCACTGCTGTGATAGTTCAGATTGTGTTGTATCTGGAGTAATTATACGTAGACGTTTTGAGAAAGTTGCTTACACTCACTATCGCCAGTCTTAATAATTGATTTTTAACAAATGAGGCTGGAAAGTTTACCCAGCAAGGATTGCTATTTCACAACTCATTCAGACTTACTCTGTCTTTATGGTAGAGGATTTCACTAGCCATTCAGTAAAGTGAGCATAAATTTTTTGTAAAGGTTTGTTCACTTTTTCTGGTTTAAGTCATTACGTCTTCTTATTGTCGGCTTATCGTGCTGCTAATTACCTCAGCATAATGACGTAAGTTTACTACGTATAGCTCTATTGCAGGAAGGCAAGCTATTAATCTTTTAACTATAGGCATTTCAGCGCTTAGTCAGCCCAAATTTTAGGGGAATATCCCTAAGCCATTTGGCTTAGGTATGGGGATATTTATTCCCCAATTCATCCGTAATTTCCCTGACATGATTAATCTTTCTTCCTAGATATTAAGTATTTTTGATTATCAGGTTCTGGCTAAATATATAGCATTTGTATAGCTAAACTATATAAAATTAAAGAGAATAAAAAAAATATATCCCACGCTAAAAAACGTGGGACTTTACCAGACGCAAGAGACATGATACTCGCGAAGCACCAAGTTCATGGTTCAAAGTTCATGGTTCAAAGTTAATGAACCATGAACCAAGGCACTATAGTCGTCACCGCTTTTGGTGATCCTCTATTTGCTGTACAATTCGCCAATAAACTCATCGAGGACTTTATGGGCGGCTTTGTAGGCAACTGCATTCCTACCGAGATTCAAGTTGCCAAGGATGCGATCGCGAATTGCCTCCAAGTTGGATAATGGTGGAACCTGTTGCCTGAGAGTGTCATCTTCCACCCTCAGGCGGCGAATTCCCCCAACGCTGCCCTCAACTGATCTAACTCTTCTCGAATGGGTTGAATATGGGCAGCGATTCTTTCATCGATCTCAATCAGATTAGCTTGGGTAATCGGGATACCTAATGACGATTTGATGGCATTGGTAATAAACTCCGTCTGCGTGCAGCCTTCCGACGCACATTTTTCGCGTAGCGCTTGGAGCAATTCGTTGTCTATGCGAAGATTGATCTGGGTTCGTTGACTCATAGCTTCCTCAAATTTGAAAAACTTTTAAGGTAGCATAGAACTATCCGATAGACAACTGACACCAGTACAAAATATCTTTAACTACGAAATAATCGCGTATATTGGATTTCGTGAGCCATGCTAGAGAGGGCTAACCCCCACGAGCAACTGTGCAACTGTTCATCGTCTAGTGTCAAAACCTCTTGGCTAGCAAGGGATAGCTGAGGGGCAAGTTCCAGCAGCAGTTGTTGTCCGGCGGTTTGACCCAAAGGAATCAATTTCACACCTGTATTAATCAGATTGGATGCCCAACTGTGTAAATAGCCCAATAAAGCATCCATGAGGTTAATTTGCCAGTACGCGGCTACAGTACCAAAGGCGATCGCATAATTGCAGGGAGTTCCCACTCTCCCCGCCACAGACTGAAGTTCCGGTTCTAACTCCACGAGTAAGCGGATCAGGGAATTCCCCATTTGCCAACTTTGCGATCGCAACTCCGAGGTTTCCTTCGCCGCACTCGCCCAAGCATTCCAATACGACAACGCCTCTAAATCGTCAGCCTGAAGACTCTGATAGGCTCGTACCATAATCGCAGCTTCTAAGCGAATCGCCCCATAGCTCAATTCTTGGTCAATCCACGCTTTCAATTGTTGTGGGTTATTAATTATCCCCTTTTCTACAAGTATTTCTAATCCTTCTGAATAGCTGTAAGCACCGACAGGTAAGCCAGGACTCGCTAGTTGCAACAAACGTAAAAGGTAACTTTGGTCATTTGTCATTTGTCATTTGTCATTTGTTTACTCCCCCTGCTCCCCCTGCTCCCCCTGCTCCCCCTGCTCCCCCTACATAAGAAATGGGGTTTGGAGACCAAACCCCTACTGTTCCCATCTCCCTCAGGGCGTCGGATTCGGATACTGGGCGTGAACGGCATTAATTTCTGCCAAGATATCCTGATCCAATGTCACCTCAGCCGCACTCAGATTTTCCTTAAGTTGTTCTATTGTTGTTGCACCGATAATCGTACTGGTGACAAACCAACGCGATCGCACAAATGCCAAGGCTAACTGGGCGGGTGTCAGGTTATGCTTATGGGCAATGTCCACATACTCCTTCACCGCTTCAGTGAGATTGAATTTCTCATACCGCCCCCCAAATCCTTGAAATAGGGCTAGCCGTGACTTTTCTGGGATACCGTTGAGATATTTACCCGTCAGCAAGCCAAAAGCTAAGGGACTATAGGCGAGTAACCCAACCTGATTAAATCGACAGGCTTCCGCCAGGTGAATATCAAAGATGCGATTAACCAAGCTGTAGGCATTTTGAATCGACACCACTTTGGGTAATCCTAGCTGCTTGGCAACATGGGAAAACTCACACACGCCCCAAGGGGTTTCATTACTCAACCCCAAATAGCGAATTTTTCCGGCTTTGATGAAATCAGCGAATACCTGTAGTTGTTCCGCAATGGGTACGGTGTCCCGTTCATGCTTGGGATCATAATCAGGTGCGCCAAACAAGGGAACATAGCGATCGGGCCAATGGATTTGATAGAGGTCAATATAATCAGTACGCAGGCGCTTAAGACTATCTTCGAGTGCCTGCTCGATATTGGGGCGGTCAATTCGGTGGTTTTCTCCCCGAATCCAACTCATCCGAGACGTGGGACCCGCAATTTTAGTCGCCACAATGAGCTGATCGCGCTGTTGCTTAACTAACCACTCACCTATATACTCTTCTGTCTTCCCCTGAGTTTCCGCCCGTCCCGGTACAGGATACATTTCTGCGGTGTCAATAAAGTTAACCCCTTGGGAAATCGCGTAGTCCAGTTGCTCTCTCGCATCGTCTATCGTGTTCTGCTGACCATAGGTCATGGTTCCCAAGCAGATTTCTGAAACCCGTAGGTCGCTTTCCCCCAGTTGTTTGTACTCCATACCTGATTATTAAATAATTGTCATCCTGTCTATATTAATACAAAATATTAAGATACTATTCAACTCAAGGAATTATTAATTTTTTTTGAGTCGAGGTTAAATCTTAATTATCATCGAGTAATATTTTACTATTATCAGATCATATAAAAATACTCAAAGGTTAGCCCTATGCCCCTTATTACAGCCCTTCGCTCTTTTTTAAAACATCCCCAAGCCATTCCTAAAAACATTTTTCTGCGCCTACCGAAGACGAGTTCTCATGAACCCCATATTTTCGTGTTTGGTGCGCCTCGCAGTGGCACAACCCTGATGAAATTAATTTTAGGCGCTCATCCTAATTTGAGTAGTTTTGGGTATGAAACGGGCTTGTTTATGTACCGGGATATTTATGGGTTTACTTATGAAGGATTTACCACTAAAGATATAGCATATTTAATTGGGCAGTCCCAAGATATTGTGCAATTTTACGATAAATTCACTCAACAGATCACTCAACAAACAGGAGGTCAGCGTTTTATTGAAAAAACTCCCCAGCATGTTTTGAGGTTGAAGTTTTTATTAAAGCACTTTCCCAACGCCAAATTTATCAATATGTTCCGCGATGGTCGAGACGGCTATTGTTCCGCACGCCATCACCAAAATGTTCCCCAAGGAAAGAGTATTGTCCGCTATGCGTCCTACTGGAAAAAATGTGTAAACGCGAGACTCAGACAGGGAGATAATGAAAATATTTTGGATGTTAAGTATGAAGACTTAACGACTAAACCGGAACAGGTAGTTAGGCAAATCATGGATTTTATTGGGGAAGAGTATGATTCCAGACAAATCAATCCTCAATACTATTCCCAGAACACGATCACTCAAGATACTCGCCAAGAGTTCCGCAAATTATCCAAATCCATTGATCAGTCGAGTCAAGGGCGGTGGAAAAAAGAGTTAACTGAATCGGAGATAAAGCAGTTTCATGAAATCGCAGGTCGGGAATTGCAAATACTCGGCTATATGGAGGATAGATTCAAGGTTGACAAAGCTCATGTATTGAACAGTCACTGATTTATAGCATTTGTAAATGAGTTGTAAACCTACTTGGGTTTTGCCAGAGATTGAGGTAACTTGGGTAAGACGCGATCGCAAAAAACTATAGGGATGTGAATTCGAGTCACTGAATCGAAAATAAAGACTAGAAACGACTGATTTTTCGTTACACTGAAGTCATAACCTGATTTAAGCAACACCCGACACAACTCACCTGCCAATGACCACTGCGGAAGCTGTTTACCAACTCGTCAAAGCTTTGCCCGAAGACCAAGCCAATATGGTGTTGGCTTTTGCTGAGTTTTTGCGCCTAAAAGTTCAGTCGCGCCCATCCCATACATCACTATTGCTTTCTAACTACTTGGGCATTTTGAGAGACTCCCCCAATTTCAACGAAGATCCCGTCGAAATTCAGGAGGTACTACGCCGTGAGTGGGAGTAAATTTTTACTTGACACCAACCCATGACTCCAGCAATTGAAAATACCACCATTACTATCCGTCGCCAGTATACTCTGAAATTACCAGATGCTATCATCGCAGCCATGGCTCTGGAGGAAAATCTAGATTTAGACTAATGCTCGAACCTCAAAGATTGCGGTAACTTAGGTAACACGCGATCGCAAAAAAACAATGTCCCAGAGGCGACACATAAAGGAATGGTAAAAAGATTCACTAATGGCACCGTAATCAACACCATACAGACTAAACTAAACCCCGCACTGGCAGGTAAACTTTTAAACACAATTCCTAACTTATAGCGAAATCGTAAACGGCGACGTTCTAAGGGCGCGTCGAGAAAGTCCAGACAAGTTACTGTGGCGGTGAGGATAATCCCACCGATGGCGGCGGCTAAAGTGCCAATTCCGGGTAGAATATTCAGCATTAATAAGAAAATGCCCACGCTGATTCCTAGGACTAACTTCTTCAACTCAAATACAATCGCCCGCCAAATATCCTGAATAAATCCCACCTCTACCGTGTGAATTTGACCCGTGCGAATTTCTTCTAACTGTTCCGAGAGTTGACCATACCACGGCGCACCCAGTAAAACGCCAAACTGAACGAGCAAAAATCCGGTAATCAGCAGTAAGCCAATCACCAAGACGACATCCAGCAGCCAATTGATCCCCGTCGCTAAGACATCCAGGAAACTCAGCCAAGGGGGAAGACTCGCGATCGCATTATTCAACCATTGCGATAAACTAAGCGTAATCCGGTCAACCTGTTGCCAACCCAACAGCAGTAATCCGGCATACAAAGCAATCCCGATGCACAGATTCACCAGAATCGGAGTAATCATATATCCCCACAGACGGGGTGTGCGTCGGAAAACTGCCAACACGCGCAACGGGTAAGTGGCTCCCGTCACGAATCCAAATCCACTCAGTAGTCTTAACATTGTTGCTTGCTGAATTCCTCCCTCTCGACATTTAGAATGAAACCCAAATTTAAAACAACTCAGGCGTGGGAACAAGCGGGACTCTTAATGCAACCCGCATTAATCCGTATCGTTGATCATATTCGCCAACAGCTTGAGAAAACCACCTGGAAAGCCACGTATAAGGATGTACAGACACCAATACCGGGTCATGAGGTATGTTTAGAAAAACCCGATCATTCTGTCTGTATTAACTTGTGGGAGTTATGCTTTCAAGTTTGTTTTCGCGAGTACGCCCCAGTTCATGCGGAAATAGAAAGCCAAGAGGTTGACATTGATACCAGCCTAATTGATGAAGACGGTGAAGTAGATTGGCATTCTCTGGATACTAAGGCACAAAAGGTAATTGAGCAAGTGTTTGCTGAGTTTGCATCGGTGTAATAACTTGCCGATGTCTAACGTTTGACGATAGAATACATTACGCTACCGTTGGAAACGCCACACGAACGCTAACAAACCCAACCTAAACTCCTCAAAAAAAATCACCAGTAAGTAGGGTGGGTTAGGCGGTTATACTATCTCAATTGTTACCCTTTAATTTAATATCCGCCGTAACCCACCAACAACCAAGCTTGAGTAAATATTAACCAGGTATTAAGTAGTCAGACAAAAGAAAACGGCACTGTATTAAGTTTTGTAAATAGCCCTCAAAGCCTTACCGTTCCCAGTTCCCAGTTCCCAGTTCCCTAATCTCAACCGTTAACTTTAATTGTGTCCACCTACTTAGGTTCATTTCAATGTTAGGCAACAGCTAGAAGGGGTTCATAGACAAGGAGCATCAACCTTTCACCGGGGACGGTTTCCATAGCATAGGTTTTGCCGTGAGCATCAGCAAAATCAACAAGATAGGCTCGACCCTCAAAATCCATCAGAATAGTGCCGACTTGCCCAGGTATTAGTCGGATTGGCTGTTGAGTTTCTTTATGAAGTGCCTGAATTTCTTCGGTTAATGCCACAACATCATATTCTTTAAAATTCATGGTTGTATCCTCACTGATCTACAGGATATAGCAATCCTAAATAGGTTAGCTTTGTCTTTACCCTTCGGATGCTGCATATTCAGTGAATACCGCTCCAGTTTATCTCCCAGTTTGGCTCTGTATCCATTGGGTAACTTCATGTTCTGAAACACTCAAATTTAACGATTGGGATATTAGTCCAGTCGAACGCACCTCGTCCCAAGGTTGACTTGATGCGATGTAGTCCATTGTGTAAGAGTTGACCGTCTGCCCATATAGTTTAATGTTGGATGATTTGAGAGAGGAGAATTTACCTTATCTGTTCATTCTGCCTTATCTTTTGTCCTTTTGTCTTCCTCATCCGCCCTCTTTCTCAAACAGGTAGTGGCGTGATCCAACTAAAATAGGACTTTGTTTGTAGTGAGAACTTTAGTTCTCTAACGCCTATCTGGAGAGGGCTGAAGCCCTCACTACGAACCAATGCTAATCGACCAAATAAGGTGTGCCACGCTAGTAGGGTGGGTTAGGCGGTTATGCCATTTCAATGGTTACCCTTTAATTTGATGTCCGCCGTAACCCACCAATAACGAGTTAGGATGAGAATAAAAATTCACCAAGTCAATTTGCATCGTGATTTTATAACCCCAGAAAGAAATCATACAGGAATCGTTCTCGCCTCACAGCAACAATGCTCGATTGGACAGCAGTTGCGAGGCTTGCTGAAATTGGCTACCGAATAATTCATCCGAAGAGATGATTAATCAACTGATATTTCTGAGTGCTTACATTGAAAGGGTTTGACAATGGAATTCCCGTTCACGAGCTTTTAGTCCTTAGAGGCAAGGTAGAGTATGGATGGGGTCTAACGTGCGATCGCGCCCCGTCATCCCCTCACCTCAGGTTGTGTGTAGTCATACATTGCGCCTACACTAATATTTATCTACACCCAGATTGCCAAGACAGTTATGAACAGTGCCTTCCTAACTCGCCTTCATAGTCCCCAACGCCCGGTTCTCGTCTTCGATGGCGCGATGGGAACCAACCTGCAAATCCAAAACCTCACCGCTGAAGACTTTGGTGGGGCGAAGTATGAAGGATGTAATGAGTATCTGGTTCATACCAAACCGGAAGCCGTGGCGACGGTACATCGTCGTTTCCTGGAAGCCGGGGCGGATGTGATTGAGACGGATACGTTTGGGGGGGCGTCGATTGTTCTGGCAGAATATGATTTAGCTGATCAAGCCTATTCCCTGAATAAAGCCGCCGCAGAACTCGCTAAAAAGGTTGCAGCGGAATTCTCCACACCCGAAAAACCCCGATTTGTCGCGGGTTCCATTGGACCCACCACGAAACTCCCCACATTGGGACATATTGATTTTGACACGATGCAAGCCGCCTTTGTCGAACAAGCCGAAGGACTCTATGATGGCGGTGTCGATTTAATGATTATTGAAACCTGTCAGGATGTGCTGCAAATTAAAGCCGCACTGAATGGGGTGGAGGAGGTGTTTCGTAAGAAAGGGGAACGCCGCCCGATTATGGTATCGGTAACGGTGGAAGTTCAGGGAACCATGCTGGTGGGAACCGAAATTGGCGCAGCCCTGGCAATTTTGGAACGCTATCCCATCGATATTCTCGGTCTCAACTGCGCCACGGGACCCGATCGCATGAAGGATCATATCAAGTATTTGTCCCAGCATTCGCCCTTTGTGGTGTCTTGTATCCCCAATGCGGGATTACCGGAAAATGTGGGCGGGAAAGCCCATTATAAATTAACGCCAATGGAACTCAGAATGGCGTTAATGCATTTTATCGAAGACTTGGGTGTCCAGGTGATTGGCGGTTGTTGTGGAACCCGCCCGGAACATATTCAACAATTAGCTGAAATTGCCCAAACCCTGACGCCAAAAGAACGTCACCCAGAGTACGAACCCGCCGCTGCTTCGATTTATTCCACCCAACCTTATGAGCAGGATAACTCGTTCCTAATTGTCGGTGAACGCTTAAATGCCAGTGGGTCGAAAAAATGCCGTACTTTATTGAATGAAGAAGACTGGGATGGATTAGTTGCCTTAGCCAGGGCGCAGGTACGCGAAGGTGCCCATGTCCTCGATGTGAATGTGGACTATGTGGGACGAGATGGGGAACAGGATATGCATGAATTGGTTTCCCGTTTAGTCACCAATGTTACCTTACCCCTAGTGCTGGACTCCACGGAATGGCAAAAGATGGAGGCGGGGTTAAAAGTCGCCGGGGGGAAATGTATCCTCAATTCCACCAACTATGAGGATGGGGAAGAACGGTTTCTGAAAGTCTTAGACTTAGCCAAAATGTATGGCGCGGGTGTAATTGTCGGGACAATTGACGAAGAGGGGATGGCGCGAACCGCTGACCGAAAATTCGCGATCGCACAACGGGCGTATCACCAAGCTATAGACTATGGAATTCCCGCCCATGAAATCTTTTTTGACCCCCTGGCGTTACCGATTTCGACGGGGATTGAAGAAGACAGAAGCAATGGGAAAGCGACAATTGAATCCATTCGCCGGATGCGGGAAGAATTACCCGGATGTCATATTATTCTCGGTGTTTCTAATATCTCCTTCGGACTCAATCCCGCCGCGAGGGTAGTATTAAACTCCATGTTCCTCCACGAAG
Organism: Coleofasciculus sp. B1-GNL1-01; assembly: GCF_040220235.1. NCBI lineage: Bacteria > Bacillati > Cyanobacteriota > Cyanophyceae > Coleofasciculales > Coleofasciculaceae > Coleofasciculus > Coleofasciculus sp. B1-GNL1-01. The sequence continues at coordinate 26,738 of NZ_JAVJTO010000149.1, read as the reverse complement.
CCATGGCGGTGGGGTTAGATGCAGCGATTGTTAGCGCCAGTAAGATTTTACCTGTAGCCAAAATTGAACCCGAACATCAAGAGATTTGCCGGAAACTGATTTATGATCAACGGGAGTTTGATGGCGATATCTGCACCTATGATCCGTTAGGGGAGATTACTCAGCTATTTGAAGGCAAAACCACCAAGCGCGATCGCACGGTGGATGAAAATCTGCCAATTGAGGAACGCCTCAAGCGTCACATCATCGATGGGGAACGGATTGGCTTAGATGATAGTCTGGCAAAAGCCTTAGAAACCTATCAACCTTTGGACATTATCAATACTTTCCTCTTAGATGGAATGAAAGTTGTCGGGGAACTTTTTGGTTCTGGACAAATGCAACTTCCCTTTGTCTTACAATCCGCCGAAACCATGAAAGCGGCGGTGGCGTATTTAGAACCGTATATGGAAAAAGAAGACGGGGATAATAACGCCAAGGGAATCATGGTAATTGCCACAGTAAAAGGCGATGTTCACGACATTGGTAAAAACCTGGTGGATATCATCCTCACCAATAATGGCTATAAGGTGATTAATCTGGGAATCAAGCAGCCCGTAGACAACATCATTGATGCGTACAAAGAACATAATGCCGATTGTATTGCCATGAGTGGGCTGCTGGTGAAATCCACAGCATTTATGAAAGATAACCTGGAAACCTTTAATGAACAGGGAATCACCGTTCCCGTCATTTTAGGCGGTGCAGCATTAACGCCGAAGTTCGTCTATCAGGATTGTCAGTCGGCTTATAACGGGAAAGTCGTGTATGGCAAAGATGCGTTTTCCGACTTACACTTCATGGATAAACTCATGCCCGCTAAAGCGGGTGAAAAGTGGGATGATTTAAAAGGCTTCTTAGATGAAGTGGATGACAGTCCCAATGGCAGCAATCAGCCCTCAGAAAACGGTAAATCTGATCAGAAGAAAGAGAAGCCGCAGTCATCGGCAAAACAAGCAGTTCCAGAGGTAGAAGATACCCGCCGTTCTGAACATATCACCTTAGACCTTAATCGCCCAACTCCACCCTTCTGGGGAACTCGGATTCTGCAACCCGAAGATATTCCCATCGATGAGGCATTTTGGTATCTAGATTTGCAGGCGCTAATTGCTGGACAATGGCAATTCCGCAAACCGAAAGACCAATCCCGTGAGGAGTATAATCAGTTTCTAGAAGAGACAGTTTATCCGATTCTCGACGACTGGAAAAAGCGAGTTGTAGCGGAGAACTTGTTGCATCTGCAAATCATTTATGGTTATTTTCCTTGTCAATCGGAAGGAAACTCGCTGCATCTGTTTGATCCGGATCTGATGAATCAAGGGGGTGAGAAGAATCCAGAGAAATGGGAACCGATTGCCACATTTAAATTCCCGCGCCAAAAATCGGGACGGCGTCTGTGTATTGCGGATTTCTTTGCACCGAAAGACTCCGGAATTATCGATGTTTTCCCGATGCAGGCGGTAACCGTGGGGGAAGTTGCTACCCGATACGCCAAGCAGCTATTTGAATCAGATCAATATACCGATTATCTCTACTATCACGGTTTAGCCGTCCAAATGGCAGAAGCCCTAGCCGAATGGACACACGCCCGAATTCGTCGGGAATTAGGCTTTGGTGGAGAGGAACCGGATACCATTCGAGATGTCTTAGCGCAACGGTATCAAGGTTCGCGCTACAGCTTCGGCTATCCCGCTTGTCCGAATATCCAGGATCAGTACAAGCAACTGGAGTTGTTGGCGTGCGATCGCATCAACCTGTACATGGATGAAAGTGAACAGCTATATCCAGAACAATCCACCACCGCGATCGTTACCTATCATCCCGTCGCCAAATATTTCAGCGCTTAATTCTACCTTAATCGCACTTAATCGTAGGGTGCGTTAGCGAAGCGTAACGCACCAACACATCGTTTTTAAGGTTTTCTGTGGGACAGTATAATGATTAGAAAGCTTAACTGCCGTAGAAATCACGACTTCATTGTAGAGTTGACGCAGCAAATCAAGCTGACCAATAGTAGAAAGATAAAAAATAGGCGAGGTATTACTGACAACAATCATCGGGAATCACTAAACTCATTGGTTCACTCTCCTCGCCTCTATATCAGTATGGGTGTATACTTAACATCAATGGTACGCTCAATAAGCCTTTGACCACTACATTCTCTCATGGTTACGCTTTACTCATTGGTGTGGGTGAATCCGCTTACCCGAAATGGTCACTTCCGGTGACGGTAAAGGATATGCACGCCATTCAGTCAATTCTCACTGATCCAAATCTTTGTGGTTATCTGAATGATGAACAGCATATCCGTTTATTGTATGATGCTGGGGCAACCCGTCAGGCGATAGTTGATGGATTAACCTGGCTGAAAGCACAAGCGGCGGCGGATACTGAGGCGACGATTATTATCTATTATTCTGGTCACGGCTGGCTAGATCAGTCTACGGGTAAATACTATTTGATTCAACATGATATTGAAGCCGTGGATATCCCCGACTCGGCAGTTTCGGCTCAAGCCTTTACCGAGGCAATACGCCAGATTTGTGCGAAACGATTGCTGGTAATTATTGATAGTTGTCATGCTCAAGGGATGGCAACAGCAAAGGATAAAATTGTCCCGATTAAACTACCCACAGATTTTGCACAAACGGCGTTACCGAAACAGTTTATTGAGGAACTGAAACAGGGTGAAGGACGGGTGGTTTTTACCTCCTCAAGAGGCACACAGTCGTCTTGGATTCGTGGGGATGGGGCGATGAGTGTCTACACCTATCATTTAATCGAAGCGCTGCAAGGGGCGGGGAATCAACCAGGAGATACAGTGGTGCGGGTGTCGAATTTAATGAATTATCTGGGAAAAGCGGTTCCCGAAACAGTGCAGCACGAATATCAACAAGAACAAATCCCTTTCTTTGATTTAGTCACCGAGGATTTTGCGGTGTCATTATTGCGGGGAGGGAAGGGTTTACCGGAGAATGGATGGGAAGCAGTAGAAGCAGATGTAGCTGAGACAATGGGGAGAGTTATTGCAGGTAGAGATGTGGCTATAGCCTCAGGAACTCAAACCGTTGATAGTTCAGGTTCAGGTAATGTAAATTTCGGGAATATTGCCCGTGCTGGAGAGATTAGGATAAAGAAGAAATCGTAATTCGTCATTTGTCATTCGTCATTCGTAGGGTGCGTTAGCGACAGCGTAACGCACCTTTCGACAGCGTAAGACACCTTTAACCTTTACCCTCATCATCGGTGTATCTGCTTTGTTAACGTACCCGACGAGTTCTGATAATTGGTTGGGTGCGTTACTTCGTTAACGTACTCGACGGGTTCTGATGGTTGGTTCGGTGCGTTACTTCGTTAACGCACCCTACGACTAACTATATATCCCAAATACTGTTAAACATCTCTGGAATTTCACTCATCCCCCAATTGGGCGGATAAATACCTTGATTAATAAATCGATGAATCGTTGAAAATTGCCAATCCTGCGGACTCTGGCATAATTGATGTCGCACCGGATTGTAATGGATATAATCGCAATGATTAGCAAAATCTCTATCATCCCGAATTAGATGTTCCCAAAATCGTCTTTGCCATAGATTGCGTTCTTGTCGTTTTTGTCGAGAGGAAGAAATATCGGCATAAATTTCCAATTGATTGCCGTAGCGTTTCGTAACAAAGGTTTTAATTAATCGCAGTCGAGTTGATAAATCGCCATCTCCTTCTGGTAATGTCCATAAACAATGGAAATGATTGGGTAAAAGTACAAAGGCGTTGATAGTGAAGGGATAGTTGTGACGAACATGGGTGATTGCCGTGCGGAGTGCAAGTCGTGCGATATCGCTGATTAGCCAAGGTTGACGATGATGTGTGACTTGGGTGAGAAAATAAGTACCACCAGGATGTTTAGTTCGGCGGTAGTTAGGCATAGGTATTCTGAGGTGAGTTGTTTATTTTAAAATACCACCGATGAGATCTATTTGTAGGGTTTGTAGGGTGCGTTAGCGATAGCGTAACGCACCTGTACCCCCATCATTGGTGTGTCTGCTTTGTTAACGTACCCGACGGGTTCTCATGGTTGGTTTGGTGCGTTACTTCGTTAACGCACCCTACGGGTTCTGATGGTTGGTTCGGTGCGTTATTTTGTTAACGTACCCGACGGGTTCTGATGGTTGGTTTGGTGCGTTATTTTGTTAACATACCCGACGGGTTCTGGTAATTGGTTTGGTGCGTTATTTTGTTAACGTACCCGACGAGTTCTCATGGTTGGTTTGGTGCGTTACTTCGTTAACGCACCCTACGGATTCTGGTAATTGATTTGGTGTGTTACTTTGTTAACGTACTCGACGAGTTTTGATAGTTGGTTCGGTGCGTTACGCTGTCGCTAACGCACCCTACGGGTTCTACAAACTATGACCACGCTTGAGCAATTACAGGCAATTCTTAACCGAGTCGCTACCCATTCCCATACTGAAGCCGATATTATCGCGCTGCGGGATGCGGTGATTGTTCGCGGTGACCAGATTGTGGCGCAAGAAGGGGATCACAATATTAATATCGGTCACATTGGTCAAGCTGGGGATATTCAAATTAATCCTACCTATTACGGTGCTGATGCCGAGACGATTAAGGCAATCTTACAAGAGATAGTATCAGAGCGTCAGCCTCAACCCACAGGTATTCCCCAGAATCTGCCCCTCAGTGGGGTGGTTCAGTTTGTGGGACGAGAATCCGCCCTGGCTACGCTACATCAACAGTTACAGGATAATCAGCAAGTTGCTATTTCTGCGGTGGCGGGGATGGGAGGTGTGGGGAAAACCGAGTTGGCGCTGCAATATGCTAGGCGCTATTCCCATAATCGTACAGACGTGACCGTATCAAACCTAACCCCCCAGCCCCCTTCCCTGCAAGGGAAGGGGGAGAATTCAAAGCCTTCTCAAGAGCAGGAGAGAGGTTTGGAGAGAGGTTTTCCAGATTCCGTTTACCTGGGTGGCGTGTGCTGGTTGAATGGGCGAGGTGTGGATTTGGGGATTCAGATAGTCCAATTTGCCAGGGCGTATTTACCCTTATCCATTCCAGAGGGGTTAGAGTTACCACTTCAGGTGGCGTACTGCTGGCGAAATTGGCTACCGCCGGGACCGGTGCTGATTATTATTGATGATGTCACCGATTATCAGCAAGTGCGGCAGTATCTGCCCCCGGATGCTTCTCGGTTTAAGGTACTCATCACGACACGGTTAGACTTGGGGGCGTCGATTCGCCAGTTACCCCTGGATGTTCTGAAACCCAGAGCAGCATTGGCGTTGTTAGAATCGCTGATTGGACGAGAACGGCTGCAATCCGAACCCTGGGAAGGGCGAAAACTCTGTCGCTGGTTGGGATATCTGCCCTTGGGTTTGGAGTTGGTGGGGCGATATTTGCGGCGAAAACCGGATTTATCGTTACAGGAAATGTTATCTCGGTTGCAGGCGAAACGGTTGGAACAGTTAGCGCTGAAAAAGCCGAAGTCAGAGGCTGATATGACGGCGCAATTGGGGGTAAGAGATGCGTTTGAGTTGAGTTGGCAAGAATTAGATGAGTCAGCGCGGGAGTTGGGGATAGGGTTAAGTTTATTTGCGGCGACGCCAATTCCCTGGCGATTGGTGGAGGCGTGTTTTACAGAGATGGATGAGGAGGAGTTGGAGGAAATTAGGGATTATGGGTTGGTGAATCTGCATTTAGTGCAGCGTCAAGGGAAGGAGTTGTATCAATTACATCCCCTGATTCGGGAATTTTTGATTAGTAAGCGGGAAGCGTCAGGGATAGCGGAGGAGTTGAAGCGGGATTTTTGTCGGGTGATGGTAGGGGAAGCCAGGAAAATTCCAGAGACGCCGACATTGGCAGAGATTAAAGCAGTCAATCCGGTGATTCCTCATATTGCAGAAGCAGCGAGGAGTCAACAAGACTGGTTGACGGATGATGATTTAATTGTGCCTTTTGTTGGATTAGGTCGTTTTTACAAAGGTCAAGGACTCTATAATCAAGCTGAACCTTGGTGTAAGGATTGTCTATCTGTTACTGTCCAACGTTTGGGAGAAAATCATCCCAATGTTGCTACTAGCTTGAATGATTTAGCACAACTCTACCTTTTTCAAGGATGCTACGAGGAAGCTGAACCTCTTTATCTAGATGCTTTAGCACTGAGAAAACGTCGGCTGGGAGACAATCATCCCTATGTTGCTAATAGCCTGAATAATTTAGCCGGACTCTACAAATCTCAAGGACGCTACCAGGAAGCTGAACCGCTTTATCTAAAGGCTTTAGCGCTGTACAAACGTCGGCTGGGAGAAAATCATCCCGATGTTGCTACTAGCCTGAATAATTTAGCAGGACTCTACAATGATCAAGGACGCTACCAGGAAGCTGAACCTCTTTATCTAGAGGCTTTAGCACTGAGAAAATGTCTGCTGGGAGAAAGTCATCCCAATGTTGCTACTAGCTTGAATGATTTAGCACAACTATACCTTTTTCAAGGACGCTACGAGGAAGCTGAACCTTTTTATCTAGAGAGTTTAGCACTATTCAAACGCCTGCTGGGAGAAAATCATCCCTATGTTGCTACTAGCCTGAATAATTTAGCCGGACTCTACGAATCTCAAGGACGCTACCAGGAAGCTGAACCTGTTTATTTAGAGGCTTTAGTGCTGAGAAAACGACTGCTGGGAGACAATCATCCCCATGTTGCTATTAGTCTGAATGATTTAGCAGAACTCTACTATTATCAAGGACGCTACCAGGAAGCAGAACCTCTTTATCTAGACGCTTTAGCCCTGAGAAAACGTCTGCTGGGAGACAATCATCCCAATGTTGCTGCTAGCTTGAATAATTTAGCAAAACTCTACCATTATCAAGGACGTTACCAGGAAGCAGAACCTCTTTATCTAGAGGCTTTAGCACTGACAAAACGCCTGCTGGGAGAAAATCATCCCGATGTTGCTACTAGCCTGAGTGGTTTAGCAGAACTCTACCGTTCTCAAGGACGCTACGAGGAAGCTGAACCTGTTTATCTAGAGGCTTTAGCGCTGTACAAACGCCTGCTGGGAGACAATCATCCCAATGTTGCTACTAGCTTGAATAATTTAGCAAAACTCTACTCTTCTCAAGGACGCTACGAGGAAGCTGAACCTGTTTATCTAGAGGCTTTAGCGCTGTACAAACGTCTGCTGCGAGAAAATCATCCCCATGTTGCTATTAGCCTGAATAATTTAGCAGGACTCTACTCTTCTCAAGGACGCTACGAGGAAGCTGAACCGCTTTATCTAGAAACTTTAGCCCTGTGCAAACGCCTGCTGGGAGAAAATCATCCCCATGTTGCTGCTAGCTTGAATAATTTAGCACAACTCTACTCTTCTCAAGGACGCTACGAGGAAGCTGAACCTCTTTATCTAGAGGCTTTAGCGCGGTACAAACGCCTGCTGGGAGACAATCATCTCTATGTTGCTACTAGCCTGAGTTGTTTAGCACAACTCTACAAATCTCAAGGACGCTACGAGGAAGCTGAACCTCTTTATCTAGATGCTTTAGCACTGAGAAAACACCTGCTAGGAGAAAGTCATCCTGATGTTGCGACTAGCCTGAATAATTTAGCACAACTCTACAAATTTCAAGGACGCTACCAGGAAGCTGAACCTCTTTATCTAGACACCTTAAAACTGAGAAAACGCCTGCTGGGAGACAATCATTCCGATGTTGCGACTAGCCTGAATAATTTAGCAGAATTATACCGTTTTCAAGGACGCTACCAGGAAGCTGAACCTCTTTATCTAGAGGCTTTAGCGCGGTACAAACGCCTGCTGGGAGACAATCATCTCTATGTTGCTACTAGCCTGAGTTGTTTAGCACAACTCTACAAATCTCAAGGACGCTACGAAGAAGCTGAACCTCTTTATCTAGATGCTTTAGCACTGAGAAAACACCTACTAGGAGAAAGTCATCCTGATGTTGCTACTAGCCTGAATAATTTAGCAGAACTCTACAAATCTCAAGGACGCTACCAGGAAGCTGAACCTCTTTATCTAGACACCTTAAAACTGAGAAAACGCCTGCTGGGAGAAAGTCATTCCGATGTTGCTACCAGCCTGCATAATTTAGCATTACTCTACGATTCTCAAGGACGCTACGAGGAAGCTGAACCTCTTTATCTAGACGCTTTAGCGCTGTACAAACGCCTGCTGGGAGACAATCATCTCTATGTTGCTACTAGCCTGAGTTGTTTAGCACAACTCTACAAATCTCAAGGACGCTACGAAGAAGCTGAACCTCTTTATCTAGATGCTTTAGTACTGAGAAAACACCTGCTAGGAGAAAGTCATCCTGATGTTGCGACTAGCCTGAATAATTTAGCAGAACTCTACAAATCTCAAGGACGCTACCAGGAAGCTGAACCTCTTTATCTAGACACCTTAAAACTGAAAAAACGCCTGCTGGGAGAAAATCATCCTGATGTTGCTACTAGCCTGAATAATTTAGCAGAATTATACCGTTTTCAAGGACGCTACGAGGAAGCTGAACCTTTTTATCTAGAAGCCTTAGCACTGTACAAACGCCTGCTGGGAGCAAGTCATCCCTCTGTCGCTACTAGCCTAAATAATTTAGCATTACTCTACAAATCTCAAGGACGCTACCAGGAAGCTGAACCGCTTTTTCTAGACGCCTTAGCACTGTACAAACGTTTGCTAGGAGACAATCATCCCTATGTTGTTACTAGCCTAAATAATTTAGCATTACTCTACAAATCTCAAGGACGCTACCAGGAAACGGAACCGCTTTATCTAGAGGCTTTAGCACTGAGAAAACACCTGCTAGGAGACAATCATGCCGATGTCGCACAAAGCCTAGATAATTTAGCAGGACTCTACTTTTTTCAAGGACGCTACCAGGAAGCTGAACCGCTTTATCTAGACGCTTTAGCCATTGCCGATCGCACGTTAGGCTCTAATCATCCCAATACTATTCTTTACCGTAATAATCTGCAACTCCTGCATTATAGATTACGCCATTCTCCCTGATGGCGTTGATAGGAGTGACTGGCAAGACTTACGCAGTACATCATATATGGTGGCAATGGTGCGTTACGCTACGCTAACGCACCCTACAGTTACAGATAGAAGCTTTGCGTAAATTCTAGGATAAGCGTTTCAAGATTTATCACTCAAGCACTCCCTCCCTAACCTCCTCTGACAGGCTAATCAATTCTCTCACTCCTCGCTGAAGTCCAAATTCTGTGAACTAACCCTCTCGTTCCAGGGTTTTTGCTCAGGTTGGCTGAGTCTGACACTCATCAACCAAGCTTTGACACTCATCAACGAAGCTTTGAGCCTGATTAACCAAGCTTGGATACTCGTCCACGAGTCTTTATGTGTGGGTAGCGAGTCTTTGATTCTCGTCAATGAGTCTTTGATATTTGTTAGCGAGTATTTGAGTGTGGTTAACAAGTAATTATGTGTGGTCAAAGAGTTTCTATGTGTCGTCAGCGAGTGATTATGTGTGGTTAACGAGTATTTGAGTGTGGTCAATAAGTTTCTATGTGTCGTCAGCGAGTGATTATGTGTGGTGGGCGAGTTATGGGATGACTTAACCTGTATGAAGGTGCATCAATTGTTAACTAAATCTGAGCATTTTCATCTCGATATCCTGAGTGTTGTGGATTTCATCATGAATCTCGGTGTGACTATCTTCAGGAATCAGTTGATCGGGAGAGGTTCCAGAGGTATTCTGGTCAGGAGTAGAGTGAAAAGACATGACGCGATCGCTCATCGCTAAAGCCACCTCTGGAATCACCCAGATGGTTGGTTCGGTGCGTTACTTCGTTAACGCACCCTACAGGTTCTACTGACTAAAGTCCGCGTCGGCTGACTTTGTTTGGTGTGGTTCCGCGATTTTAATCGCCGTGATCAAAGGGGGTTACTATCTTCAGGAATCAGTTGATCGGGAGAGGTTCCAGAGGTATTCTGGTCAGGAGTAGAGAGCAAAGACGTGACGCGATCGCTCATCGCTAAAGCCACCTCTGGAATCACCCAGATGGTTGGTTCGGTGCATTACTTCGTTAACGCACCCTACAGGTTCTACGAGTTGTGCTGTAGTGCGATCGCACGTTTCTATTCCAGTCCAACACCCTTGCTTCGTTATCATAAAATAATACAATGTTCGCCCGGTGATAGTACGTCTATGACCCAAGTTCCCCTTCTCACTCCACCTTCCACCGATCAACGTATTGTGTATTCCAGCATTACCTGGGAACAATTTAAGCTAATTCAGGCTGGTTTTGCCAACTCTCCGGGTATTCGACTGGCTTACTATAACAGCACTATTGAAATTATTATGCCGGGACGCGAACATGAAATGTTTAGTCGGCTCATTGGCTTTTTAATTGGGTTATTTTGCCTAGAAAACGCCATTGAATTTGAACCCACGGGTTCCATGACTCAAGAGCGAGAGGGAGTCGTTTCTGCTCAAGCCGATGAATCTTACTGTTTTGGTTCATCCAAATCCATTCCTGATCTGGTTATCGAAGTTGTAGTCACCAGTGGTGACACTAGCAAACTGAAGCGATATCAGGCATTAGGAGTGCCAGAAGTCTGGTTTTGGCAAGACGGTTTATTCAGCCTCTATCGCCTACGAGATAATCATTACGACAAAATTATCCGCAGCGAAATTCCCGAACTGGCAACACTGAGTATTGACCTGCTCACCCGTTGCGTGTTGATGGCTCAGACTTCTCGGTTGGAGGCAGCGAAAAAGTTTCGCAACGCCCTTAAATCGCCATCGGCTTGAATAATGAGATCCCCGACTTCTTGAAGAAGTCAGGGATAAGCTGTTCGGCATTTAAACCTTAATGTCAATAATGACGAAATCCTTGTAGTGCGTTTAGCGAAGCCATGCCGCAGGCTTTGCATCTTGCTCGCTACTAATACCCAATTTAAATGCATGACAGTTCGTAGGGTGCGTTAGCGACAGCGTAACGCACCTTTAACCTCATCATTATCATTGGTGTGTCTGGGTAAGCCTTGACTTCGTTAAAGTACCCGACGAGTTCTGATGGTTGGTTCGGTGCGTTACTTCGTTAACGCACCCTACAGGTTCTACTGACAACAATCATCTATCCAGAAACCGTAGGGGCGCACCGACATGCGCCCAATTTATTGAATTGAGTCAAAGACAAGATGAAATGCAATCGAGATAGAATTCATCGCCCTGGTGAATTACGCGATCGCGCAACCTGTATAAAATATCAAGTTAAAAATTGCCGCACCCCTTGGAGATAAACATCCGGGGCTTCCAACATCGGGAAATGAGCCGTATCGGGAATTTCCCAATACTCCACCTTCTCACTCAACGCGGCTGCCCGTTGTCCCAAAACAGATGGAATAATCTGATCATATTCCCCCGCCACTAATAGCGTCGGTACAGTTAACTGGGCAAATTCCGATGGCATTACCTCCGCCGCATACTTACTCACCGACGTTAACATCGTCCCCAAGGCGGCATCATAATCCGCCATGATAAAATCTTCCAAAAATTCCCGACTTATGGTTCCCGGTAGGGGACGATGTAAAAATCGCGCCATAAACAACGCCCCAGCAAAGGGAATGTTCAGAAACCAGCGGGGGCGGTACTTTACCACATAACCGCCAAACTTATGAAACGCGGCAAAGGATTTTTCCTCATATTCAAAAATACCGCTACAAGTTAAAATTGCCCGTTCCACTTGATCCGGATAGCGGTTGAGGAACATTGTCGCCACCGACGCACCCAGGGAATGAGCATTAATATAGACGCGCTTGAGGGCGAGCATCTCTAACAGTATCGCCAAATCTTCGGCATAGTCCTCCATTTCATAGAGTAACCCAACCGATTCTGAAGGCAGACGCGATCGCCCAAATCCGCGCAAATCGTAAAGCAAACAATTAAACTGATCCGACAGCGCTTCAGCCGTACTTTGCCAATATCGAGCCGAACCGCCCCAACCATGAATGAACACCATCACAGGCTTATCATCCAACGGCTGGGACGTAGCAATCCACTCGTAGTAATGATCAACGCCGCGAACGTTAACTAGAGGCATTCTTGATTCGTTTTGATACCACCACTAATAAAAGTTTATGCCGATTCTGGCTTCGGTAGGGATGACGGATGCAGCAGCAGTTCGGCTGTCGAACGTTTCTCTACCATTTCCCGCGTAATCGTACAGCGAGTCACATCCTTGCGTGAGGGTAATTCATACATCACCTCTAGCATCAACTCTTCCACAATACCCCGCAGCGCTCGCGCTCCTGTTTTCCGCCGATAAGCTTCCTGGGCAATAGCTCGCAGCGAGTCTTCGGTAAACCCAAGCTGCACATTGTCCATCTTCAACAACTTCTGATATTGCTTCACCAAAGCATTGCGCGGCTGGGTCAAAATCGCGATCAGAGCGTCTTCATCCAAGGGATCAACCACCGCCGCGATGGGGATACGACCGATAAATTCCGGAATCATCCCGAACTTCACCAAGTCATCGGGTTCTAAATGTCGCAGTAAATCCGCCGCCCGTTTTTCTTTAGATTGACCTTCTCCCGGCTGAATAAAGCCGATTGAGCGCTTACCAAAACGCTGTTCAATCACCTTCTCTAAACCGACAAAGGCACCACCACAAATGAATAATATATTGCCTGTATCAATCTGAATGCAGTCTTGATAGGGATGCTTGCGTCCGCCCTGAGGTGGCACATTGGCAACGGTTCCCTCAAGCATTTTCAGTAACGCTTGCTGAACCCCTTCCCCAGAAACATCCCGCGTAATCGAAGGATTTTCGCTCTTACGGGCAATTTTATCAATTTCATCGATATAAATAATTCCCCGTTGCGCTTCTTCAACATCCAAATCTGCTACCTGCAACAGCCGCAGTAAGATGTTCTCAACATCTTCACCCACATAACCCGCTTCCGTCAGCGTTGTCGCATCGGCAACGGCAAAGGGGACATCCAGTACAGCCGCTAAGGTTTGCGCCAGTAAGGTTTTACCACAACCTGTGGGTCCCAAGAGCAAAATATTCGACTTTTGCAGTTCCACCGCATCATCTGCTCCAGCTTTGCCCTTTGCCTTGGCTTCAAGAAAACTTAGGCGCTTATAGTGGTTATAAACAGCCACGGACAGAACTTTTTTCGCATCGTCCTGACCGATGACATGTTCGTCAAGATAGTTTTTCAGTTCCCGAGGTTTAGGAATCTGATTCAGTGACAAACCGGATGCCCGAGTGCGACGTTTTTGTGGGGGTTCCGAGCGGGGGACTTGCTGGGGAGCCGGAGCGCTGGAATCAAGCAACTCCTCATCTAAAATTTCGTTACATAAATCTACACATTCGTCGCAAATGTAGACTCCCGGTCCCGCAATTAGCTTGCGAACCTGCTCTTGAGACTTGCCACAAAATGAACATTTTAGATGGGAGTCGTATTTAGACATAAGGAGCCTCTTACTTAATAGAAGTGACGGTGGCTTCGCTCTTGAGATTTTCTCGCGAGATAACTTGGTCTACTAAACCATACTCTTTGGCTTCCGCTGCTGACAGAAAAAAGTCGCGCTCAGTATCCGTGGCGATTCTTTCATAAGGTTGACCCGTATGATACGCCATTAGCTCATTGAGCTGATTTTTATGATATAAAATTTCCTTGGCTTGGATTTCGATGTCAACGGCTTGTCCTTGGGCACCGCCTAGGGGTTGACTCATCATAATCCGGGCATTGGGCAGGGACATGCGTTTTCCAGGGGTTCCCCCGGTTAGTAGAATCACGCCCATATCCGTCGCCGCACCAAAACAGATGGTGACAATATCGGGGCGAATCTGTTGCATCGTGTCGTAGATCGCCATTCCCGCAATCACTCCCCCAAGTCCAAGAATCGGTCCACCGGGGGAGTGAATGTAAAGCTGGATATCCTTGGTGGGATCTTCGGCTTCTAAATACAAAAGCTGGGCAATGATCGAGTCAGCCACTACATCATTGATTCTTGTTCCCAGAAAAACAATCCGCTCCCGCAGCAGCCGCGAGTAGATATCAAACGCCCGTTCCCCTACGCCAGACTGTTCAACCACCATCGGGACGATGTTGCTTGAATTTGAATGACTATTTGTACTAACAGAGTAAATTTCCGGGGAACTCCAGCTTGTAAATGAGTAGTCAGGGAACTGGGATTGCAGCATAGAACAAGGATTAAAGTATTTGTGTCAACAAGTGAATGGTTTTCCCGGCAGGTTTGAACACAGATGTTCTCCGGAAGCCTTGGGCGGGAGTTACCCACGTTAACTTCTAGTTACCATTATGCCTTAGCAACATCAATAAGTGCTGAAGATGGCGATTAAATCTTTTGCCCAAGACTGATCGCTCCTGCTTGTTCTGGGTTAACTCCCCAACCCCTAAGTTTATTCGCTCGCTGCCGTTTGCTCAGAAGCATCAGGGGTGGGTGATGGTTCCTCGCTTTCCTGATCAGCCGTGGCTTCAGGTTGAGCGGCGGTCTCTTCACTTGCCTCAGAGCCAGTTTCCGGTGTATCCGTTGTTTCTTCGGTCTCTAGTGAGCCTTCCGGAACCAGTTCAATGGTAGCGTGTTCTTCCAACCATTGAATCGCTTTCTCTTTGAGCAAATCCGACTTGACGAACTCCCGTAAGCGTTGTGGATCGACATCTTGCCCTGCCAATTGTTTCATCACTTCCTGACATTTGGCATCCATCTGTTCATCATCCACAGTCAGGGATTCCCGTTTCGCCAGTTCCTCAAGGGCAAGGGATTGGCGCAGGCGGGCGATCGCATCAGGGCGGGAACGCTGACGCAGTTGGGGCATCATTTCTGCTGTGAATACTTTCTGCAGATCCATCCCATAGTTTTCCATCTGGATCGCCGTCTGGGTTAAGATCGTCTGAACTTCCCGCTCAATCATGGTTTCGGGTAGGTCAATCTCAACTTGTGCCACCAGCGCTTCGATCAGAGCGTTTTCCTTATTCGTTTTGGTTTCTTGCTCGGCTTTTTCGGCAAATTGTTTGGCTAAGGATTCGCGCAACTCGGTTATAGTTTCCTCTTCGCTAATGTCTTGGGCGAAGTCGTCATCGAGTTCCGGTAACTCTTTTTCCTTGAGTTCTTTGAGGGTAAGGGTAAAGACAGCACTCTGGTTGGCTAAATCCTCTCGCGGATAATCCTCCGGAAATGTCACCGGAATCTCTTTGGTTTCCCCCGGTGTCATCCCCACAATTCCTTGAACAATGTCAGCCAGAAATCGTCCTTCTTCGAGTTCTAGCTGAAAGTCAGTCGCCTCACCGCCAGAAATATCAACGGCTTCCTCTCCCTCAGGTGTCAAACGACCTTTATAATCCACAACCGTCACATCACCCATTTGAGCGGGGCGCGATTCAACGGGAATCAGCGTGGCGTGCTGAACCTGACGTTCTGCTAAGAAATTATCCACCGCGTCAGGATCGGGTTTTACTTCTTCAGCTTGAACACTGAGATTCCCGTAGTCTCCCAAATTGATGTCTGGTGGTACATCCACCGATGCCGAGAAGGTTAACGGTTGTCCCGGCTGGAACTGACTCAGTAGTTCTTCAAAGGTGGAAACTAGCTGGTAGTTGCCCAGTGCCTCAATGGTTTCTTGGCTTAGGGCGTCCCGTAAACTGTTTTGTACCAAATCTTCCAGCGCCGCTTCTTTGATCCGTCCAGGACCCAGACGCTGGAGCAAAATTTGACGCGGCACCTTTCCCTTGCGAAACCCAGGAATGTTGGCAGAGCGGGCAAGATTTTGCACGACCTTCTCGTAGACCTTCTTGGTCGTTTCGGCAGGAATTTCAATTTCCAGACCGAGTTGGCTCTTGGGGAGTTTTTCCTGAGTAACTTTCATTGACGCTTGTTTTGGAGACAACTGAATTTTAGCTCTTTCGGGGGGATGCATCACGCTCACTCAACAGTAGAGCGTGAGATGAATGACGAATGATTCAACAGCTTTGTGATCATCGAGTTCTTTTAGAGGGTAATGCAAACCCCTCATGATATGCTAGTCTGACAACGAGTTATTTTGAGTTCTAGTCATTGTTTCAGGGTATAAAAGAGACATAGATTGAGTCGGTCGGGCGGGGTTTCCGTATCTGATGATAGTACATTCAGAGCGTCTACAGCAGCGAATCTACCCCTAAACCAGCTAGGCTAGGCAAAAGGTTTCCACTGTCGAAGCCAGGAGAACTTGGACTGCCTGTTCCAGCAGACGTAGCCAGCTACCTCTTGAAGTCGGGATATGAATTGAGCTGCCTACTCATCAACTCCGAACGAGAACTGTTATCGTTAATTTGTCCCGTTAAGGGCAAGCCAACGGTAATATCTCAGTCAATTGGCGCAAACCTAGGTCTGTCCTGTTATCACAAGACAAGAATCACATTTATTCAAATCGTATGGATTTTGTCAAAATATAGATTACATATTTCCCTTAAATAATGTTTTAACCTTAAGAAAATTTAATTGTTTTTTTGGCTACGTTAAGTCACTGTCCACAGAATCGATGTGTTAAAAAATTGGAGGTAGATCGTTTGTCTAGTCAAGTTCGCGTTGCTATACTGGGCGCAACGGGTGCAGTCGGCGCCGAGTTACTGGAATTATTAGAAAGCCGTAACTTTCCCCTTACCCATTTAAAGCTTTTAGCCTCACCTCGTTCGGCGGGACGGACTCTCCAGTTTCGAGGCGAATCCCTACTGGTGGAAGCCGTGGGGGAGGACTCGTTTAAAGAGGTTGATTTGGTTTTAGCCTCGGCTGGGGGGTCAACATCCAAAGCCTGGGCATCTAAAGCCGTTGAGCAGGGAGCTGTGGTGGTTGACAATTCCAGTGCTTTTCGTATGAATCCTGACGTCCCCCTGGTTATTCCTGAGGTTAATCCGGAAGCGGCGGCGAAGCATAAAGGAATTATCGCCAATCCCAACTGCACGACAATATTAATGGCAGTAGCCGTTTGGCCCCTGCATCAGGTGCAACCTGTCCAACGGATTATCGTCGCTACCTATCAATCAGCTAGCGGTGCAGGTAGACGGGCGATGGAAGAACTTAAAGCCCAAGCTCAAGCCATTTTGCAGGAGCAAACGCCACCCACGGAAAGCTTTCCCTACCCCTTGGCGTTTAACCTATTCCCGCACAATTCTCCCTTGAATGATCAGGGATATTGTGAGGAAGAGATGAAAATGGTCAACGAAACTCGTAAAATTTTCGATGATTCCCAGATTCGTATCAGCGCCACTTGTGTTCGAGTTCCTGTGCTGAGAGCTCATTCAGAAGCGATTAACCTAGAGTTTGCTCAACCGATGTCTGTCGCCACAGCTAAGGAACTACTTGCCAATGCACCAGGAGTGCGACTGGTGGAAGATTGGCAGGCGAACTATTTCCCGATGCCAATAGATGCTACGGGTAAGGACGATGTTCTGGTGGGGCGAATTCGACAAGACGTGTCTCATCCCTGTGGATTAGAGATTTGGTTGAGTGGTGACCAAATTCGCAAAGGGGCAGCGTTGAATGCTGTACAAATTGCCGAGTTGTTGGTGGAACGAAATTGGTTAAAGCCAGCAACAGCAATGATGGCTCATTAATTTGTCATTGGTCTGATGTTCTTTGTTCTATCCTGTGGCAAAGCTGTTGTGTGTCTATTGTCGTTAGTTCAGAGTTGATTTTAGCTCTATTCCTAATGACTAATAACCAATGACCAATGACCAATGACTAACGACCAAATAGGAGTGAAAGAAGGGTGGTCAATTTTGGACGTGTATTAACGGCAATGATTACGCCGTTTAAAGAAGACGGCAGTGTGAATTATCAGGTTGCTGAGAAATTAGCGGCTCATTTAGTGGAACAGGGTACCGATACCGTCGTCGTCTGTGGTACAACGGGTGAATCCCCGACATTGACATGGGAGGAAGAGTCTCAGTTATTTCAGGTCGTGCAAAAAGCGGTGGCGGGGAAAGCCAAGGTCATCGCTGGCACAGGGTCAAATTCCACCCAAGAAGCGATCGCAGCCACCCAAAAAGTCGCTAAACTGGGGGTAGATGGTTCATTACAGGTGGTTCCCTATTACAATAAACCTCCCCAAGAGGGACTTTATAATCATTTCCAGGCAGTTGCCAAATCTAGTCCTGACTTGCCTGTAATGCTCTACAATGTACCGGGTCGCACGGGTCAAAACCTCCAGCCGGAAACCGTTGCCCGTTTAGCGGAAATTCCCAATATTGTAGCGATTAAAGAGGCGAGTGGTAGCTTCGAGCAAGGCAGTCAAGTACGGCGTCTGACGCCACCGGATTTTGCTATTTACTCAGGAGAAGATTCCTTTACCTTAGCCTTATTAGCACTAGGGGCAAGTGGAGTCGTCAGTGTTTCCTCCCATCTTGTTGGTCTAGAACTTCGGCAGATGATCCAGGCTTTCCAAGCGGGTCAAACTGACCTAGCCAGAGACATTCACTTAAAGCTTTTTCCGTTATTTAAAGTCTTGTTTTGTACTGCCAATCCTATTCCACTCAAAGCCGCATTAAAACTTCAAGGATGGGACGTTGGTTCACCCCGCCCACCATTAAGTGATCTGCCGATGGAATTGGAACAACAAGTCAAGACGGTTCTCCAAGACCTTTCTTTACTTTAAATGGTCATCAATGTTGTTGATGTAGATGTATAGGAGAGTTAAATTTCCCGTAAAATGAATACAACGAAACATTTATCTATGAACTACTCTTGATTTTTGGGCTAAAGTAGCCTATTGTCTGCTCCTTGCCCATTCAGGTGCTAGAGAGATAATTTACCGATAATTCCATAGTTTTTATCGATAAACTCTAGACACCAACTCAGTTTTTTAATAAAACTTGTGAGTCAAGTTGAATTAATGACAGCAGGCATTGAGCCAAGGATACCATGTTGAATGGTACCCTCTTGTTCTTTCTGGTCTGGATTTTTATAGCCGTTCTCAATGATGGATCACATCTTATGTTTTTTCTTTCCGATAGGTTCACTTATAATTCAAATAAGAAAAGCTACCATTTCTGACAAAATTGAGTTAGCCTAGATTAAATAAGATAAGTTTATTGCCTAAAATTTATTTCCTAAGAAATTGGCAATTTTCAACTCAAGTTTAAGGTTGTAATTAATGAGTAATAGAACTCTCAAAGGAGGCAAATTGACTAGCAAAAAATCTTCACCCGCTCTAAAAATAATTCCCTTGGGTGGGCTGCATGAAATCGGCAAAAATACCTGCATTTTCGAGTTCAACGACGAGATTATTCTCTTAGATGCAGGATTAGGATTTCCTAATGATGAAATGCACGGGGTTAATATCGTTCTACCCGATATGACCTATTTGCGGGAAAATCGCCATAAAATCAAGGGTATGATTGTCACCCATGGTCACGAAGATCATATTGGTGGCATTCCCTATCACCTGAAGCAATTTGATATTCCCGTCATTCACGGACCTAGATTGGCAATGGCGCTGCTGAAAGGCAAACTGGAGGAAGCTGGAGTTAGCGATCGCACTAAGTTAAATTCCGTGAGTCCTCGCGACATGGTGCGGATTGGCTCGTCCTTTATGGTCGAATATATTCGCAACACTCACTCCATTGCCGATAGTTTTACCGTCGCGATTCACACACCCATTGGCGTCGTTGTCCACACCGGAGACTTCAAAGTCGATCATACCCCGGTCGATGGTGAATACTTTGATTTTCAACGATTAGCCGAACATGGCGAAAAAGGCGTCCTTTGTCTTCTCAGCGATTCCACCAACGCCGAAGTTCCCGGACATACCCCTTCTGAAGCGTCCGTTTATCCGAATCTGGATCGTATTTTCTCCCAAGCACCGGGACGAATACTGGTCACCACATTCGCCTCATCAGTTCATCGAGTGCAACTCATCTTAGATCTGGCACAAAAACAAAACCGAGTGGTGTCTGTTGTCGGGCGTTCGATGCTGAATGTGATTGCCCAAGCTCGTAATCTGGGGTATATAAAATGTCCCGATAGCTTATTCGAGCCACTCCACGCCGCCAATAGTTTACCCCCAGAAAAAGTATTAATTCTTACCACTGGGTCTCAAGGTGAACCTTTAGCGGCTCTCACCCGGATTTCCAAAGGGGAACACCGGAAACTGAAAATTCAAGAGGGTGACACGGTAGTCTTCTCCGCGAACCCCATTCCCGGAAATACGATCGCGGTTGTCAATACCATCGATCGCCTGATGATGCAAGGAGCAAACGTTATCTATGGACGCCATCAAGGAATTCACGTTTCCGGTCATGGCGCTCAAGAAGATCATAAATTAATGCTCGCCTTAACCCGACCTAAGTTTTTCATGCCCGTTCACGGGGAACATCGGATGCTGATCCAACATGGCAAAATGGCGCAAAAGATGGGTATCCCGGCGGAAAATATGGTAATTACCAATAACGGGGATATGGTGGAATTAACCGAAGATAGCATTAGTATTGTCGGTCAAGTTCCCTCCGGTATTGAGTTAGTGGATCGCTCCGGTATCGTGCATCATGAAGTTCTCAAAGAACGTCAGCAGTTAGCGGGAGACGGTGTAGTGACTGTCGCCGCCGCCGTAAGTTGGGAGGGTAAACTCCTCGCCCAACCCGAAATTCACCTGCGGGGTGTCGTGGCTAGTGTGGAGAAATCCCTACTCCAGCAGTTAGTAATTAAGCGGATTGAGCGCACATTGAGTGAGCAGTGGACAGACTTTGCCAAGTCATTGGATGGCAAAAAACAACCAGAAGTTGACTGGACAGGATTGCAACAGAAAATTGAGGGGGATTTAGAACGGTTAACGCGCCGCGAACTGCAAAGCCGTCCTCTAGTGGTATTCTTACTACAAAATCCAGAGGAAGCACCTGTGAAACGGGTAGGGCGTCGTCGCCAGCGTACAGCGGCTAAGGCGGCTTCTTAGATTATTCCGGCTGTAGTTACGTAGCATGCTACGTCTCTACAATGTAAATAGGATTCCATCAAATCTTATTGGGTTGGTATTTTGTAGGTTGGGAAAACGCAATGAAACCCAACTTATTATTTTTAGAGCAATCAAACGATAAACATAAGTACCTGTTCCATTTCTGTTGTTCCAGGTAAATCTCGCATAGCTTCCTGGCTGGACGATGACTTGACCTGAATCCGTGTAAATTCGCTGATTTAAAACATTGCCTAAACTCAAGCTAACTTCGGGAGCATCCCAATTTTGCACGTTAGCTCTTTTGGAAGGAATGAAACGGATTAACTTTCTGGACTTACCAATCTAACTTTGCTTTGGCTCGACGACAACGAAATAACGGATGTGAGTCCTCTATTCGGACTTACCAATCTAACTTTGCTTTACCTCAACGACAACGAAATAAAAGATGTCAGTTCTTTAACAGGACTAACGAATCTGACTGAGCTTAACCTCAGCGACAACAAAATAAAAGATGTCAGCTCTTTGGCAGGACTTTCAAATTTGGTGTGGCTTAACCTTGAAGGTAATCCCATCACACAGCCAACTTGCCCAGTTAGTCCCCCAGATGTTTGCGATTGAGAGAGAGTGCGATCTGAGGTTTACTGTATCAATTGGGAGTAGAGGGAGCCGATGAAGATGAACTCTATTTAGCAATGGATTGGCTCTGTTCAAGCAAAATCCGGAAACTGGTTAACCAGTCGTACATTCAACTGTTTCTATTTGACGAAAAAGCAAGAGCCTTGCATTGCCTGCGAGGACTAGAGGTAACCTGACCTGACCCCATGGAGCGGATACCGATGAATCGCCGATACCAGAGCCATCCCAAGGATTTTGCGATCGCTTCCTAATATATCAGTTAACTTAATCACCTTAATGAGTTATCCTTATAAGTGCTGTCACGGACACCGCTACTGCGAGTGAACTGAACTTCAGTTAGATTACGGATGCCCCCAAGTTCAGCCTCTGGCAACATGAAAATCAGTACTCTAGCTTTAATAATGAAGATAAATCGACAATTATCAGCTTTTTTATCAATCGTCCTGGCGTATTGACTGACAACCCAGTCACGCCTCATAAATACTCCTTTTAAGATGCGCTGCTCATTGATTAGAGTAGCCTATAGAACCCAGTTTTCTTAATATCTGGGGGATCACCAACAGAACCGAGACACCTTGAATCCACTCGCTTTTGTTCGTAGAGAAGTTTACAGAACGTGCAAAATTCACGCTGAAACTTCACTAAACCTTTACGGACATTCATCCGGTATAAATGCCAGAGTAGTTGTAGGTGGATAACAAGTGGTTTAGTTGATTTGTTGCTAGCACAGGAACGATTTATGAGTGTATCTGATTTTACAACAAAGACCCCAATTCTTACGAAATGGTTTTGGATAGAGCCAAAGCAGCCGTCCTCAACCCCAACCCAACCTCCCCAACCGAAAAAACGGTTTGATTTGCTCAAACCGATTAAACAGTGGATTGATGGAATTGAAGTCCATAATCCGCAACTGGCACACTTGATCTGCCATCTGATCCCCGCCCAATGTCCCTTCGAGCGCGATATTAAACTCTTTGGGCATACCCTGTTTCACATTCCGCCTCTGTGTAAGCTGAATCCCTTCTATGACGAAGTGGTAGGGTTACGCTTCCGGGCGCTGTGCTATTTAGCCGATGAATGTGGTGAAGATATTTCCGCTTACTGCTAAAATTCCAAGACTGGGAATTTTAATGTTAGCTGCGGAATCCTTGATCACACAGCATGGCAATCATTGCTCTGAAAGCCTGGTATCTCCAGGACTACGAACCAATTAGAGAACTGGAGAAACGCCCTCACGATTTGCGGTTAAGCAAAAACAGCTTGCTCAAATCAGGGTTAAGGGCTGACTTCTTAGACGATAGTCAGGATGTCAAACAATCGGAATGGTTTGGACGCTACCTGGATGGGGAAACAGTAGAGTTTTACATCGAAGGGAGTGGTGGCTACGCCATTTCTAATATTGATTTGATCTCCCACGAGATTTACTTCACCAAGCAAGAGGTGATGGCGCAACTTGAGCCAATTATCTTTTTGAGTTATCAAAATGAATGCTCTCGTGCCAGTGAAGCGCTACGGGATAGTCTCAATGACACCCTAGAAAGCTTTAATCAGCGATCGCGTCTCCCCCTCGCTTTAGAACAGTCTCGTCGCCCTGCGGGTGAACCAATGCGCCTCAGCAGTACCCAGATGCGTCGCATCCGCAAGAGTTTGCTATTTGTCGCTGATGGTACCGCGATCGCGAAAGTAGACCGAGAACAGACCCCTCTAGTGATCCCCAATCCCCAAGTTTGTGTCGAAATCGGTTACGCCCTCACCAGTAAGCGCCGAGAACAAATTTTGCTGGTACAGATGGAACGCCAAGACTTACCGGGACAGTTTCCCTTTGAGGTTCCTCAGCATCAGCAGTTATTATTTCGCCAACCTGAGGATTTACAAAAGACCTTGCCTGTGGTAATGGAAACATTACTGCAACGGTTTAATCTGTTGATGTGATTTATCCCTCATCGTCACAGATAATGATTGGGATGGACTGAGGAGAAAATTTCATGCCTAGAACTCCAGACGAGTTTGCCGTTCACATTCTTATGGCTGGTGGTCACCGGGAAGAGGTGCGTTTTACCACGATTCAAGAGTTTCAGAAATGGTACAGTAGCGAACTTATGCCCAAAGCGACCTCGAATGACTTTATCAGCGTCCCGATTAAAAATATTCAGGGCGAATATATGGTGGTACGCCCCTCCAGCGTTTTAGCGATTCGGGTGGAACCCATCTTCGGGGGTAGCGTCGAGCGCTTTTAGAATGAAGTCTTTGTCATTGGTCATTGGTACACCATCCAATGACTAATGATTAATCATAGAACGTCACAGTTTGGACAAGCATGAGAAAACAACTCACGAGTCTCTCCCTGAGTTTAGGGATATTGTTGTTTGGTGGCAGCAGTTTGGCTGTTCCCGATGTTCCTCTAGAGCCAATAAACCCTGATACGGAAGCGGTGACACTGGATTCCCTCGGCTTCGATGAGCAACTCTGGGGGACTCCTGAACAACCTGGGGATCGCCAAGCTTTACTCAAATCAATTGACCATAGCCTGCGCTATCTGGCGACGCCGACAGCCGCCGCCGTCTACCAAAACTATCCCATCCCAGGGATAACCCTGGAACGAGTGCGCCGTTCCCTGGTGCGATTTCGTCAACTTCTGCTCACCTCCAATTCCCCGGCGGAACTGCAAGCGGCGGTGAATCGCGAGTTTGAGGTTTATCAGTCGGTGGGACATGATGATCAGGGATCGGTTTTGTTTACGGGGTACTTTGAACCGATTTATCCTGCGAGTCGTACCCCTAGCGCTGAGTATCGCTATCCCCTTTACCGTTTACCGACAAACTTTAATAACTGGAAAACGCCTCACCCGACTCGTGCTGATTTAGAAGGTGTTGATGGGTTTGGTGAAAATAGTCCTCTGTATGGGTTAGAACTCGTCTGGTTGCGCGATCGCCTCCAGGCATTTTTGATTCATGTTCAGGGTTCTGCCCGGTTGCAATTGCCTGATGGGAGTGTGATGACGGTTGGGTATGCGGGGAAGACGGATTACCCCTATACCAGTGTGGGGCGAGAATTGGTCAAAGATGGCAAGTTGCCTCTGGAAGGGTTAACCTTACCCGTGTTAATTGATTATTTCCGTCAATTTCCCAGTGAACTGGATCAGTATTTACCTCGGAATCAAAGTTTTGTCTTCTTCCGGGAAACCAATGGCGCACCTGCTACCGGAAGTCTGGGAGTGCCTGTGACAGCCGAACGATCGATTGCTACGGATAAATCCTTAATGCCTCCCGGCGCATTGGCGTTGATTCAAACTCGGATTCCCTATCCTAATACCCAAGGGCAACTTGAGTCCCGTTGGGTGAGTCGCTATGTTCTGGATCAAGATACGGGAAGTGCGATTAAAGGACCCGGACGAGTGGATATATTTATGGGGACAGGCGTTTTGGCAGGCGATCGCGCTGGCGTCATTGGTGGGAATGGAAACCTGTATTATTTATTGTTGAAAGATTCCAGGTGATTATCCAAAGGTAGCCGCCGCTAAATCAATGTCCATATCTTCGGGTAGTTGAATCACTTGACAGGTTATTGCCCATTGCCCATTGCCCATTGCCCATTGCCTATTGCCTATTCCCTCTCCCCACCACAAGACTTATTCAGCAGTCCCTAACTACCAAGGATTGCCGACTAGGGTAAACGCACTCCAATAATACGGATGAGTTAAATTAATATCACCTTGGTTCCGTAGTTCCTCTGGTAAGTCTACTCTCGCCGATGGCGTAACTAATTCATCTCCTTCTAATTCCACCTCTCCCCGCATCATTGCGACTTGTGCTTGTCGCAAGGCTTCAGCTTTAATCGGGGCTTGTTTTAACTGTTGGTAAAACGTGGTCATTAGTCCTAATGTCCCGGTATCACTCACATACCAAAGACTGCCTAACGCCGATTTTACCCCAGCTTGTACCGCTAATCCAGTAAATCCTAATTCCGCTTGTTCATCCCCTAACGCTGAACGACAGGCACTTAAAACCATCAGTTCGACTGGAGGATTATCTAACTGTAACTCCTGTAATTTGTCTAGAGTTAATCGGGTATTCCAAAACTGAATATAGGAATTACTGGCTTTTCCTGGTTTAAACTCCCCATGGGTGGCTAAATGCAAGATACCAAAGGGTTGGTCAGCACGGGCTTGTTTGAGATTTTCTAGAGTAAAAGTTTGATTCAGAAAAGACTGACCTGACCACAATTGGTTAGTAATAATCGATAACTCTTTTGGGACAGCCGGTAAAGGAGCTTGTTCCTCAAACTGAGAGGCACCCATGGCTAAGATAGTAGCATTTCGGATATCCACATAACGGGTATCGGTGAGGCTAAAACTTGGCATTAAACCAACACTATAGTTCTCGATAATAAATTGGCTTCCGTCATAGAGTGTAGCAATAGGGAGAGAACGTAAGCCACTATCCATGACGAAACTGAGATTATTAATTTGTTGGGCTTGTAATTCCGTTTCAATGGGAGAAACTAACCAATCATAGAGTTGTTGTGCCGACTCTTTATAAGGACGCGGAATGCGAACATCGGTAACAGCGCGACGTAATTGTTGTACTTGTTGCATCACTTTGTCCCGTGTTGCACCAGGAACAGGACGGCGAATGATGTCTCCAGAGGCAGTAACCAGGACAAGTTCCAGTTGGTCACTGGGTTGAGGATTGGGGTTACTGGACAGTTGTTGGCGTTGAGGAGTGGACGGGTTAAACTGCCAGAGAATTTCGGTTTTATCTTTAGGATTGGGTTTTTCGGGAGTGGGGGTTTGGGATTTAAAGAAGGCGTAAATTAGGGCAGGTTTTATGCCCGTTTGTTGTTCAATTTGACTCAGCGTCGTTTGCACTTGTTCAGGCGTAGCCGTTTGGGTATTACTAATCCCTAGATAGCTTTCATACGCATTAGTGAAATTGCCTTCTTGTTGAGTCAGTTCAGCTTCAGCGGTTGGGGTGGTTTTGACATTCTGCGCTCTGAAGAGACGCAGATTCTCGCATCAGATTCGGCAGAGAAACCTTTGTCCGAATTCCGAATGGGCATTATCAAGATGCCTCTACTTGCTCAAACCTGCTATTTTTCAATACAGGCATTGCAG
>NZ_JAVJTO010000148.1:0-6114 GCF_040220235.1 Coleofasciculus sp. B1-GNL1-01 | reverse complement strand
TTTGAAAACGGTAAAAGCCTTATGTAACATTGTTGATGGCATTTTGCTGTTCTAATTTATAAGGTGGTTCTCGCAATCGGATTTGGTATGAATAGTCCTGGTTGCCCTAATTTTCTCTCATCACAATGAATTAGCCCTGCTGTAGTACCCCCTTTTTCGATCCCCCTTCTGTTCCTCTTCAAAAGGGAGAGACCAGTAGTAAAAATAAGCCCAAATCCCAACCGCTAAATTTGACTAATCCCTAGTCACCGTTTTCTTTATCAACGCTTTAATAAATAGATTCGTTTTTAAACTCAACGTAAAATTTTACGATTTTTTCTTAAAAATAAGCCGAAAACCCTTCAATTGCCTCAACATCAAGCTATCCTCGATAGTAAGCGTGACTACTCCCACGAAGTCTAAATAAGCATTCAACCTAGTTTAAGGTTGTCTGCTTATAAATTTTATCGCCGTTAAATTACGCCAGACGCTGAAACCTTTAACGACGATTTATTCTCCGTTTTTCGGAACCAGCCACCTTATCTGGAAATTGCTCATTGTACTCACACTAACACTCCTATGAAACTGCAAAACCATCGAATTCCAGAAGAGCAAGCCCAAGACGTTTTGACGCGAGCTGCTCAACTCTATGCCCAGCACAATCAAAGTTATTCGGTACAAGAGCTAATCGATGCTGGAACCGAAGCCCAAATTCCATCCGAGTTTATGGAAGAGGCGATTCATCAGATTGAGCTAGAAAACATCCAAGCTGAAGCTCAACTCCGAAAAGCTAAACGTGGTAAACCTTTAGTTATGGGGGTCGCGATCGCACTTCCCGTACTTATCGCCCTCGGCTTAGCTGGATGGTTGTTACAGAGAAATAGTGTAACCAACGCCGCCGTCAGTCAGCCAGCCCAGACAGAAGAGACGATATCCCCGCCCACTACAGTTAGTGATGCCAATATCGCACCCAGCAACTTCAAATGTGCAGGCTTAACCCTCAACGGCGCTGATTTGAGTGGCAAAAATCTCAAAGGTGCCGATTGTACCAATGCCGATTTAGCCAATGCGAATTTGGCAGGAGCCAATCTCGAAGGGGCAAATCTAAGTCATTCTAACTTAGAAGGTGCTAATCTAAATGGCGTTAATCTCAACGGGGCAGATTTAGCGGGAGCGAATTTGGCAGGAGCCAACTTAGACAGTGCCAACCTGGAAGGCGCGAACCTGAGCAATACTGATTTAAACAATGCCAATCTCAACAACGCCACTATCGCAGGAGCAGATATGGCGGGAGCTAACTTAGACGGGGCGAACTTGAATAATGCCCAAAAATAAGCGGTTCGCCGTAATGGGAGCATCTTGCTCCCCCAGCTTCCCCAGCTTCCCCATCTCCCCCATCTCCCCTGACTGAGGTTGCGAAATGTTCTCTAGCAACTGTTGTAGATTGGCTGATTTGTTAGAGTCCTTTAAAGATAAACTAAAACAGATCTCAGTGAATCTACATACTGTAACCTCAACATGATGAAAGAACTTGACCTGAAAAAGACCATTGCCCTGCTCAACACCATTATGGAGTTTGAGTTGGCTGGCGTCGTGCGTTACACTCATTACTCCTTGATGATCATTGGTCCCAACCGAATTCCCATTGTCAACTTTTTTAAGGCACAGGCTAGTGAGTCTCTACTCCACGCTCAACAGGTGGGAGAAATTATCACAGGCTTAGAAGGTCATCCCAGCCAAAAGATTGCGCCCATCGAGGAAACTTACCAACATTCTGTGCAGGATATTTTACAGGAAAGCCTTAATCATGAGAAAAAAGCCTTAGATCTCTATAAAGACCTTCTGGATGTCGTGGAAGATGCTTCCATCTATCTCGAAGAATTTGCCCGGGGTCAAATTGGTCAGGAGGAAATGCACAACATAGAGATTAAGAAGATGATGCGTGATTTTAGCTTAGGGGTTACTGAATAAGTATTGTGGTGAGGGGAGGAAACAGGTAACGGGCAATAGGAGGAATGGGGGCTGTGGCATTTCTCGGATTCCTGAATTCTTCCTCAGCTGCACTGGGTATTGCTGCCCATGAACTGACCGGGTTGGAAACAGGAGTTCCCTACTAAAACAGGGGATTTGAACCGGATTTAACAGTTTACCGCGAGAAACCCTACGTTGTAATTTTAACGAGGTTGGTGGAAATAAACTCAACTGTATTAAGTTCTGTAAATACCCCTCAAACCCTTACATAAGATGTAGTTCAAAAAAGTTAATACTTTATTCTTATATACATTTTTGTGAGCGATCGCATCAGGTGGCATCCCGTTTTCGTAAAGAAAGATGTGGGATATAGACAGCGAGTCATTGAAGCCTCTACCATTAGTCTAATCTTCTAACCTGAGCAACCGTATCCTTGTCTGCCGTGGGTCAACGGTGGATCAAGTTTAGCTGGAAAATTTTAGGTTGAACCCGGCCTAGAAGTTATCCGGATGGGTTGCTATTGCTGTTGAAGAATAAAGCTTCTTATTCCAAGGATAGATTAATATGAAGAAAATATTTTCCCGTCGCAGCTTATCTCGCCAGGTTCGTGAAGAAGCGGCTGAAATTGCCTTTTTGCGCTCCCATCCTGAGCATTTAAATAATGGTGAGGAGTCGGCGTATCGGAACTCTGAGAACGAACTCAGTTATATTGCCAACTATTCCAAAGGTTTACCCCATAACGATTTAGGTGAAGTAGACCCAAAAGCTTATCGCCTCTTACTCAAAGCCTTGTGTAGTGGCAATCCTGACGATTTTGAGGCAATACCACGGGGCTGTACTCACGGCAAACCAGAGTTATCCGAATCCAGTTCCGAGGAAAAGAAACGCCTAGGTTGTCGTCGATTAATCAATCCGCAAGCCGCGTTAGCCTTTGACTTAGAAGGACCCGATGCTCAGTCAGTAACGATTCGCCCTGCTCCCCGTATCGATGGGGCAGAAAATGCTTGTGAAGCCATCGAACTTTACTGGATGGCGCTATTACGAGAAGTGAATTTTACCGACTTTCGCGATAACTGCGACATTGAAAAAGCCGCCGAAGAACTCTCAAACTGTTCAGATTTCCGGGGACCAAAAGAAGATGGTAAAGTGACACCGGATGTGATTTTCCGAGGATCTACGCCGGGAGATGTGGTTGGTCCTTTTATCTCGCAATTTCTGCTCAAAGATATCCAATATGGCACGCTGAAAATTAACCAACGCCAACGAACGGTTGTTCCCAACAGCGACTTTATGACCGATTATAAAATGTGGTTGGCGGTGCAAAATGGCTTTGATTTCAGTGGTCAGGATAAATGTGACGACGTGCCGCGCTATATTCGGAATATGCGAGATTTAGGCAATTATGTGCATTTTGATGCCCTCTATCAAGCTTATTTGAATGCTTGTTTGATTTTATTGGATATGGGCGCACCGTTTGATCGGGGGAATTTCTATCTCACCTCAGAAAATCAGGATGGGTTTGGTACGTTTGGTGGGCCGCATATCCTCAGTTTAGTCACAGAAGTGGCGACGCGAGCCTTAAAAGCCGTTTGGTATCAAAAATGGTTTGTGCATCGGCGGCTGCGCCCTGAAGCCTTTGGTGGACTGATTCACAATCTTATGACGGGACAGGCGGAGTATCCAATTCATCCAGAGATTCTCAATTCTCAGGCACTTAAAGCGATGTTTGATAAAAATGGTAATTATCTGCTACCGCAAGTGTTTCCAGAAGGATCACCGACTCATCCGGCTTACGGTGCGGGACATGCAACAGTGGCGGGGGCTTGTGTGACGATGTTAAAGGCGTGGTTTGATGAGTCTTATCAGATACCAAAGCCAATGGTTCCGAATGAAGATGGGACGAAGTTGGTGTCTTACATTCCCTATAGTGGACCGGGTACAGAGGTTCTCACTGTAGGCGGAGAATTGAATAAGCTAGCGGCAAATATTTCCATTGGTCGCAACATGGCAGGTGTACACTGGCGGACAGACTACACCGAATCGGTAAAATTAGGAGAAGCGATCGCGATCGGGATTTTGCAGGAGCAAAAGCTGACCTATAACGAAGATAGCTGTTTCTCGCTGACCAAGTTTGATGGTACAGCGATAACGATATAGGAGTCTCGTCGTCGTAGCGCGATCGCCATCCGAGAGGGCGCACGTCTACGTCTGTGCGCCCCTACCTTATCGCTGAATTTGAGCGAAGATTTCGTCTAATATCTCTTGCGCCCCTTGCTGACGTAATAGTTGAGCCAGTTCAACCCCTAAGGCTTCCGCCTCAGTCGCCTCTCCAGTCACGGTATCTTTAATTAAGCTTGTCCCATCTAAACGGGCAACCATACCCGTGAGAATTAGATTATTTCCCTTGATCTCTGTATTTACGCCAATGGGGACTTGACAACCGCCTTCGAGTTCTCGTAAAAATGCCCGTTCTGCATAACACCGTTGTGCGGTTGGGGAATGTTCAATAGCTTTGAGTACATCCAAGATTTCTGGATCATCCCCCCGACATTCTATGCCCAACGCCCCTTGTCCCACAGCATGAAGGGAAATCTCCGAGGGTATAACTTGGTGGATGCGATCGCTCATATCCAATCGTTTTAACCCGGCGGCGGCTAAAATCAAAGCGTCAAACTCTCCAGCATCCAGTTTTCCGAGTCGGGTATTCAGGTTTCCGCGAATATCTTTAAACGTGAAATGGGGGAAGTGGTAGCGTAATTGCGCCAAACGCCGCAGGGATGAGGTGCCAATCACCGCACCTTCGGGAAGCGTATCCAGTTGCTTACCTTGGTGCTTGGCGTGAAGTACCAATGCGTCGGCGGGGTTTTCGCGTTCCGTGACACACCCCAAGACTAATCCTTCTGGTAACGCAGTGGGCAAATCCTTGAGGGAATGCACCGCTAAATCAATATCCTGATTCAGCATCCCTACTTCCAATTCCTTGGTAAAGAGTCCCTTATCACCAATCTTGGAGAGTGCCACATCCAAGATTTTATCCCCGTGGGTACTCATCGTCTGGACTTCAAAGTCCCGATCCGGGTAGTGTTTTTGTAGTTGTTCCTGTACCCAATAGGTTTGCACCAAAGCCAATTGGCTTTTGCGGGAACCGATACGAATCGTGCGAGCAGGACTGGTAACAGTGGAGGACATAGAGCGATCGCGTCAAACAAATATAAAGAGTCACCTACTCTAGACTACCGCAGTTTGGTCATTCGTTCTTTGTCCTTTGTCACTCTTCCCTATTCCCTGTTCCCTCGTCATTACCAATAACGATAGGAAGGAAAGACTATGATCGATGAAGGTTACGTTAAGTATCAATGCCATTGGATTGAGACAAAGCCACTTCCCTATAAAAAGATTGCAGAAATTAATCAATGGCGCGATAAGCTCTATCAATTGAACCTAATCGGCATGTATGAAAATGGGATTGGTTTTGGTAATCTCAGTATTCGTTATACGCCCTCTGGTGAGTTTATCATCTCTGGCACAAAAACAGGTAGTCTTTCCAGATTAACAGAACATCACTATACTATTGTCACCGATTTTGATTTAGACCAGAATTCTTTAACCTGCACAGGACCCATCCAAGCCTCATCGGAAGCGTTAACTCATGCCACTCTCTATGCGGCAAATCCGACAATTAACGCAATTATTCACGTTCACAATCTCCCCCTGTGGCAGCAATTAATCCACCAAGTCCCCACCACCGCCCAAGATTGTCCCTACGGCACCCCGGAAATGGCACGAGAAATTCTCCGATTATTTGACCAAGAGAATCTGATGGCAAAAAAGATTCTGGTAATGGCGGGACATGAAGAAGGAATCATAACCTTTGGCGAAACCTTGGACGAAGCGGGTAGTCTGCTTTTGAATTACTATAATAAGTAGTCAGACTACAATGGAAAAGTCATCATTCATAATTAATAATCAATAATTAGGGCTTGCTGTATAAATGTGTAAGGTAGACCAGGTAGGAGTTTCAAACCATTTTTCGACCCAACAAGTGCAAGGTTTTTATACTACCCCCCTCTTGTATCCTGAACTTTTCGCCGACAACAGCACCAAATTTTCCCTCGACAGAGGGGTGAAACCATTGCCCATTGCCCATTGCCCATTCCCTATTCC
>NZ_JAVJTO010000147.1:0-33407 GCF_040220235.1 Coleofasciculus sp. B1-GNL1-01 | reverse complement strand
GCGAGCAAGATGCTCAATGTAGCGAGCAAGATGCTCAATGTAGCGAGCAAGATGCTCAATGTAGCGAGCAAGATGCTCAATGTAGCGAGCAAGATGCAAAGCCTGCGGCATGGCTTCGCTAAACGCACTACGGCAAGGATTGCGCCATTATTGATATTAAGGTTTAAATGCCGAACAATCCAGGCATTTTTCATCCTGGTTTTCTTTTCGACTCAAGGATGCCAATTGCTGTTCGAGTTCGGTGATGCGATCGCGTAACACCTGCCAATAGCACTTGATCGGGTCGTCGTTTAAGGTTCTGCTACTATCAGATTAGTCCATTTTCACAAGTTAGGCGAGATAAAAAATGAATAATTGGCAAGAACAGATTGAGATAAACCCCAAGGTTTGTCATGGAAAACCTTGTATTAAAGGAACTCGCATTATGGTTTCAGTTATTCTGGATAATCTGGCAGAAGGATTAACACTAGAAGAGATTGTCGAAGACTATCCGCCATTAACTGTAGACAACGTGCGCTCTGCGATCGCTTATGCTGCCGCACTGGTGAGAGAAGAAGAACTGTTACCGTTGCGATAAGGATTATGTTGGTTAAATTAGACGAAAACCTTAGTATTACCCATGCAGAGTTTCTCCGGAATAAAGGTTACGATTGCGATCGGGTTACTGATGAAGGATTGTCCGGTGAAGATGATGAAGTTGTATGGCAGCAAGCTTGTACTGATGGGCGCTTTTTTATTACTCTAGATTTAGACTTTTCGGATATCCGACGTTTTCCACCAGGAACTCATCCGGGGATTTTACTGTTGCGTTCTCGTGGTGGAAGTCGTCAGGCGGTGCTTGATGTTTTGGCTCGGGTTGTGCAGGACTATCCACTCACAACTTTGGCAGGTTGTCTAGTCGTTGCTGATGAAACACAAACCCGAATTCGTCGTCCATCGGTTTGAGATCAAAGATGTTTCTGTAATTATCAAGTCTAATCCAGGCATTTTTCATCCTGGTTTTCTTTTCGACTCAAGGATTCCAATTGCTGTTCAAGTTCGGTGATGCGATCGCGTAACGTCCGTAGCGCGGCGGCTTGTGTATCCGGTAGCTGTCCATGTTCTAGGGGATCAATACGCTTACCCGACTGACGTACAATTCGCCCCGGTACTCCCACCACCGTACAATCGGTGGGGACATCGCGCAACACGACTGAACCCGCCCCAATGCGAACATGATCGCCAATGTGGATATTCCCCAATATCTTGGCACCTGCACTCACCACCACATTCTTCCCTAATGTGGGATGGCGTTTGCCCGTTTCTTTACCGGTTCCGCCCAGGGTTGCGCCTTGGTAAATCAAACAGTAATCGCCCACAATCGCGGTTTCGCCAATCACCACGCCCATGCCATGATCAATAAACACACCCTTACCCATCACCGCCCCTGGATGAATTTCGATTCCGGTGAAGAATCGCGCCAGTTGAGACAGGAAACGGGGAAGGAATGGTACTCGCTGACGATGCAGCCAATGGGCGAGGCGATGGCTGATCAGCGCCTGTAAGCCGGGATAGCAAACCAATACCTCGAACCGATTCCGGGCGGCTGGATCACGTTCAAAGATAATCTGAAAGTCGGTTAAGAGGGTGCGCCAGCCTTGCTTGATCACCTGAAACGGTGTTCTGACTCTAGGGATTTTATCAGTGTCGCCTCGTTCTAATTCCCTATCATCTATAGGTGGCTGACAATGGGTTATCCAATTATGCCTTCTGCCTTCTGCTACTGGGGTGGCAAGCTGCGATCGCGCTGTTGAGTAATTAGTCGTGGACTGTAGCATTGCATATCGCCCCTGAAACGAAGTTGATCTTTTTGAAGCTTATACCAGATGTTTGATGGCTAGGTTGCACATTAGCGACAGATTAGACTGGATTCACTTATTAATGATGTACTCAACGCTCAACCTTCTGATTTTATGGGAATTTATCCGTGCTGGGGGGATCGGGGTTCTCGTATTTTTTATCCCGGATGGCAAGAGTTTTGGGTCGAGGTTCTAGTATTTGTGTACTCAGAATCTGACGATAACCTGACTGTTCACGGGATCTGGAAAACCTCTCTCCAAACCTCTCTCCTGCAAGGAGAGAGGCTTTGAATTCTTCACCCATGGAACCAAAAGCGAAGCAACATCTGGTCTCCCCCTTTTGAAGGGGGACGGAAGGGGGATCAAAAGGGAAGAGGGGGATCTAAAAGGGAAGGGGCTGGGGGGTTAGGTTTGATATCGATTTTTCTAGATGACGTGAAAAGTCAGGACTACACCCGCCCGGAAAAAGAGGATATAAAAGAGTGGAAACAACATAGAGGAAATGGTTGAAGATGAGGAAGTTTTTAATATATGCGTTAAGTTTCTCAACATCACTCTTATCAGTACAGAAAGCCTTGGGATTACCATTACCCCACATTAATCAGAATCAGTCCTATCGGGCTTTAAGACAAGAACTCATCGAGATAGGATGGCAACCTGCCACGTTTGAGCTGGAAAATGAATTTGAAACACTCAGGAATCATATACACCAGGTCGAGGGATGGCACGAGATAGAAGCCTGCTCTGGAACGGGTTTGGGTTTTTGTAAGTTTATCTTTCAAGACGAGCAGGGTAATCAATTGAGCATTACCACGGTTAACAATGATCCTGTTTTTCCAGCTTCAGAACGTTACCGCATTTATGGCTGGAATTATACGCCAGTTAAGTAAAAACGCCACATCACATATAGTAGGGACACGGCAATGCCAATCCGTGTCAACTTAAGCTCTTGCCAGAACGCAATACCTTGATGCGACCCCTCCCTAACCCTCCCCTTCGTAAGGGGAGGGAACGTTTCCCCCCTTAGCAAGGGGGGATTAAGGGGGGTTATTTTTAAAACCTTAATATCAATAAGGGCTTGCCGTAGTGCGTTTAGCGAAGCCATGCCGCAGGCTTTGCATCTTGCTCGCTACATTGAGCATCTTGCTCGCTACATTGAGCATCTTGCTCGCTACCCATTCCCAATTTAAATGCATGACAGCTTAATCCGTTGGGGCAGGTTTAGTGACATCAGGGTGAAAACCAAATGTTAATGGTAAAACCCGCCCCTACATTTTCTCCATCTCCCAGACGCCCCATGGCACGTCTCTACAACCCCTGTTCCTCAACCCAACCTACACCAATCGGGGAAATCTAAAAAAAATCGATAGAAATGCAGACTCCGCAAAAAAATGCTAATTTAGATACAGAAATGCCATTCAAGGTAAAACGTTAGATTTAACCGATAAGCATTTTGAGTACAAATCTGTACTCAGTAAAAGCTCCGAATAAAATTAGCTCAATCCCTCACTACAATAGACTTTGAGCGTGAGTACAAAAACTCTAACGCCCCACCCCATAAATACTTGCACCCCATCCCGAAAATACTAGAACCCCTACCCCAAAATAAATTTGAAATGCCTCTGTAATCAGACTTTAGGGTGATGAGTGCATAACCAATTAATCTAATAAGTCTTAACCCCAGGCGAACAGAATACCCTTTTTCAACCGAGCTGCTATAAAAACAACTATCGCCGGAATTCAAGTATGAAGGATGCTCAATCAACTCCTTCATACTTAACTGTTTAAGTATTGGCGTTGGGTGTTAAGGGTGCATTTATCTTTTAATTCAGACAATGCCGAAAGCCCACGACTCAAACCGTTAACAGTTACTGGATTGGCTACGCCCAGACGATTAGGCGATTCGGGGACACCGGAGAAGGATGTTATGAACACCAACAGTCTGAAGATGAAATCTGAATACGACTTGAAACGACATCAGGAACGACAAACGGGTAAAGAGCCGTTTAAAGAATTCCTGAATGCGACTCGAACTGAAAATACATCCTCTGTCGCCAATCGGACTAAAATCCGCGTTGCTGTCGCCAGTAAAGGCGGTGGCTTGGTTAATCAACATTTCGGTCATGCTAAAGAATTCGAGATTTACGACGTTGATCACGATGAAGCCCATTGTATTGAGCGGCGTTCCGTAACTCCCTATTGCCAAGGCGGGTATGGCGAAGCCGATGTACTCGACAATATTCTGCAAACGCTTTCAGATTGCCAAGCTGTTCTCGTTTCTAAGATTGGTGCTTGTCCCAAGGAACAATTGCAAGCGCAGGGAATTGAGTGCGTTGAAGCCTACGATGTGATTGAAAATGTAGTGCTGGATTTCTACGAGCAATATCAAAGGGTCTAGGGGCGGGTTTTACCAATAAAGTTTGACAACCATCAATCCCTTCACTCAATCCGCCCTGATTCAAACATGGAGTATTTTGTATCTTTGGTTACGATTTTACAGGAATTTTAGCATCGAGTTCGATTCCGAGACTGATGTTCTATAGGTAGACCTATGAGTGTAATTTATCTGGATAATAATGCCACCACCCGTGTAGACGAGGCTGTGCTGGAGGAGATGCTGCCTTATCTGAGTGAATATTATGGAAATCCCTCCAGCATGCACACGTTTGGTGGACAATTAGCCCGCAATATAGAGCAAGCACGAGAAAAAGTTGCGGCATTATTGGGCGCTCAACCGACAGAAATTATCTTTACCAGTTGCGGTACGGAAGGAGACAATGCGGCGATTCGTGCGGCGTTGATCACCCAACCGGACAAGAAGCACATTGTTACCACAGCGGTGGAACATCCAGCAGTTTACACACTTTGCAAACGACTGGAAAAAGAAGGCTATCGGGTGACGTATCTCCCCGTTAATGGCAAAGGATTGATTGATCTCAAGGAATTGAAAGCCTCTCTCACCGACGACACGGCTTTAGTTTCAGTGATGTGCGCCAATAATGAAACGGGGACGATTTTCCCGATTGAACGGATTGGGCAAATTGTTAAACAACGGGGCATTTTGTTCCACGTTGATGCGGTGCAGGCGGTGGGGAAAGTTCCCTTGAATATGAGCGAGAGTACGGTTGATTTCTTGGTTCTCTCCGGTCATAAACTTCATGCACCTAAGGGGATTGGGGTACTTTATGTTCGCAAAGGTGTGCGCTTTCGTCCCCTGTTAATTGGTGGACATCAAGAACGAGGGCGTCGAGGAGGTACGTCGAATGTTCCCGCGATTATTGGCTTAGGGAAAGCCGCAGAATTGGCAATCCAGCATGTCAGCGAAGAAGTTACCCAGGTGAAGGAATTACGCGATCGCTTGGAACAAGGGTTACTGAGTCGGATTCCCGATTGTCAGCTAAATGGTCATCCCTCGATGCGGCTACCGAATACGACGAATATTGGCTTTAAGTATATCGAAGGCGAAGCCATTTTACTGTCCCTAGATCGGTTTGGAATTTGCGCCTCGTCGGGTTCGGCTTGCACGTCTGGATCATTAGAACCCTCTCATGTGCTGCGGGCGATGGGACTCCCTTACACCCTGCTTCATGGTTCGATTCGCTTTAGTTTGTCCCGATATACCACCTCAGCCGAAATCGATCGGGTGTTGGAAGTAATGCCAGCAATTGTAGAACGCTTGCGAACGATTTCCCCCTTCAAGAATGAAGCCGACGAAGAACACGGTTGGCTGCAAACAGCCAGGGAGCAAAAGGGGAGAGGGGTTATGGAGACAGTGAAATGAACAGGGTTTGTAGAGACGTAGCATGCTACGTCTGGGAGATAAGGGAGATGAGGACGTTAACTCAAAACTCTACCTTACCTATTCCTTGTTCCCTAACAAATGACGAATGACAAATAACGGGAGAATAAGCCATGTGGGACTACACTGACAAAGTAATGGATTTGTTTCATAATCCTCACAATATGGGCGCGATCGCAACTCAAGATTGTGCGACGACGGAAACGATCGCGGTTGGCGAAATTGGCAGTATTGTTTGTGGCGATGCGTTGCGCTTGTATCTGAGGATTGATAGCACAACTGATACCATTCTGGATGCCCGTTTTCAAACCTTTGGCTGTGCGAGTGCGATCGCGTCTTCCTCGGCGCTGACGGATCTGATTAAGGGGATGACGGTTGAT
The DNA here is from genome assembly GCF_040220235.1 of Coleofasciculus sp. B1-GNL1-01. Lineage (NCBI taxonomy): Bacteria > Bacillati > Cyanobacteriota > Cyanophyceae > Coleofasciculales > Coleofasciculaceae > Coleofasciculus > Coleofasciculus sp. B1-GNL1-01. The sequence goes on along the minus strand of NZ_JAVJTO010000147.1, from coordinate 27,390 downwards.
GATGCGTTGCAACTGACGAATCGCGAGATTGCTAGCTATTTGGGCGGCTTACCTCAAGAGAAGATGCACTGTTCGGTTATGGGTCAAGAAGCCCTAGAAGCGGCAATCTCTGATTATAAAGGGATTCCGGTTAGACCGGAGGAAGAGGACGAAAGTCCCTTGGTGTGTAGTTGCTTTGGGGTTAGTTCCGCTAAGATTAAGCGACTGATTCGGGAAAATCACCTCACTAACGCTGAAGAAGTCACCAACTACATTAAAGCGGGTGGCGGGTGTGGATCATGTTTGGCAGATATCGATGATCTGGTGATTGATGTTACTCAAGAACAAGAGACATTAAATACCGCCGCGTCGTTGTCCGCACCGATTCCTCAACCCGCCGTCGCTACAACGACTCCATCGACTTCCCCGATCAAAGAGGAGACATCGCCACCTCCTGCTACCCTGACGAACTTGCAAAAAATTACCTTGATTCAGCAGGTTCTGGAAACGGAAATCCGTCCCACATTAGCCTATGATGGCGGCGATGTGGAGTTGCATGACGTAGAGGGCGATCGCGTCAAGGTGATTCTCAAAGGATCGTGTGATGGTTGTCCCAGCGTGATGATTACCCTGAAGATGGCGATCGAAAAGCGGCTGCAAGAACGAGTGTCTCCTAATCTTATTGTTGAAGCCGTAGTTTAAGTTTAATGTGCAAATTTTGACTTCAGTTTCTGATTGAACAAGTTTTAACGTAACTCCGTTGTATAGGTAACCCTTGGTGAATCGCCAAGGGTGTTTTTTTGACTTATAACAGGTCTAATAAACTCGAAAAATAATTATTTTTTTATTTGAATAGCACAAATAGAAAGCAGTGATTTCTGTCACTTTTAATAATAACTAAAGATTTGATTCTTCTAGGTTTGGCAATGGTTATATTGTTTATATAGAAACACATTATTTTTGTTACAAACAGCAAAATACCGAGTTAAAACTAAATCGATAAAGTTCTGTTTTTGTAGCAAGTTACACTTTTATGTCTGGATTTAGTTCCTATTATTAAATCATCAGGAAAACAAAAAACGTTACCAGGATAAACGCTCACTTGTTTCTTGATTGATTTGAAGCTTTCGGATGGTTGAATATACAAAAATTCTCCGAATCAACTTCAATTAACTGTTAATGATGTAACCTCAAAAAATTGATCCTAATGGAGGTCTGAAATGAGGAAGATTGCTATTTACGGTAAAGGTGGAATCGGTAAATCCACAACCACACAAAATACAGTGGCTGGACTTGTCGAACTCGGTCGCAAAGTCATGATCGTGGGTTGTGACCCCAAAGCGGATTCAACTCGCTTATTGCTCGGTGGTTTGCACCAAAAGAGTGTGTTAGATACCCTGCGTGAAGAAGGCGACGACGTCGATCTCGAAGAAATTCGTAAAGAAGGCTATGGCAAAACCCTCTGCGTAGAATCCGGTGGTCCGGAACCTGGTGTCGGCTGTGCAGGTCGAGGCATTATCACCTCAATTAGTATGCTCGAACAACTCGGTGCCTATGACGAGAGTGAAGGTCTTGATTATGCGTTCTACGACGTACTAGGAGACGTAGTTTGCGGCGGTTTCGCCATGCCAATTCGCGAAGGTAAAGCCCAAGAAATTTACATCGTTACCTCTGGCGAAATGATGGCAATGTATGCCGCTAATAATATTTGCCGAGGCATTCAAAAATACGCTGAATCTGGTGGTGTTCGTTTAGGTGGTTTAATTTGCAACAGCCGTAAGGTTGATCTGGAAGCTGAACTTATCGAAGCATTGGCTGAATCTCTCGGCACTCAGATGATCTATTTCTTGCCCCGCGACAATATGGTTCAACGGGCAGAACTGAACCGCAAGACGGTGATTGAATATGACTCCGATTGTGAGCAAGCCGGTCATTATCGCAACTTAGCTAAAGCGATTGATGAGAATACCAATCATGTCGTTCCCACACCAATGAAGAATGACGAGTTGGAAAAACTACTGGTTAAGTTCGGTTTGTACGGCTAAAGATGCAGTGTGTTGCAGGTGGAAGGTTAGAAAACGTTCCATACCTTCCACCGCTGAAATACAAGCACAATTGTTTGGAGGCAACATCCCATGACTATCATGGTGAGAGCGATTATTCGACCGGAAAAGAGCGACGATGTTATGAAAGCGCTCTTAGATGCTGGTTATCCAGCCGTTACCAAAGTTGATGTCTTTGGTCGAGGCAAACAACGGGGATTGAAAATTGGTAATGTGCTTTATGATGAACTCCCAAAAGCGTTGTTAATGGTAGTGGTTCCCGATACCGAAAAAGAGTTTGTGATTCGGGCAATCCTGGGCAGCGCTCGCACGGGAACAGAAGGAGCAGCAGGAGACGGCAAGATATTTGTCAGTCCTGTAGAAGAAGTCTACACCATCAGCTCCGGTAAAGCCGATTCAAAGACGAAAGAACCTGCGCTGGCTACGCGCTAAAAATGAGACCCATTTTGTATCCGTTGTTCTTGTAGAAATCGCGAATAACGGTTTCTACAAGAAAACTCCCCGGTTTATGTTAGGAGGCGCGAGAGTAAATCTCTGTGTTTAAGGTTATGAAAGAAGTTCTGGCTGTCATCAGGATGAACAAAATTAACCAGACGAAAGCAGCATTAAGCAAAGCTGGTTTTCCATCCGTGACAGCGGTGAAAGTAGTCGGTCGAGGCAGGCAAGCCGTGGACTTTCAGTTAGCGAAAGCGATTAATGAAAATCCCCAAGATAGCAGTGATTTGCTGCCCCTTCTGGCTCAAGGACACCGTTTAATCCCTAAACGTATGCTCAGTTTGGTGGTTCCCGATGACAACGTTCAGCAAGTGGTTGATGCCCTGATTCAAACCAATCAGACCAGCAACCCAGGAGATGGAAAAATCTTTGTTCTGCCCGTTGAGGATAGTGTCCGCGTTAGCAGCGGCGAAACAGGAGCCGTCGCGATTGATGAAATGGCGGGTTAAGGTTTCCCAGCGAAATGTAGGGGCGGGTTTACAGATAACAGTTTGGTACACATCGATAACTTGACTAAATCCGCCCTTCTAGGAAAGTAATTAAGACAGGAGAAAACGATTATGAGTCCCCATGATTCAGATACCTTGAAATTAGAAAAGGCGACGTATGAAGTAGACCCGAAAGACGTTACCAAAGAGATGGTATCGCCCTACCCAGCCAAAGTTGCCAGAAAACGGGCAAAGCATATCGTGATGCGGGACCCGTCCATCGAAGGACAGGAAATTCAGGCGAATGTGCGAACCGTTCCTGGCATTCTCAACACCAGACACTGTGCCTTTGCTGGCTGTAAAGGGGTGGTTGTTGGTCCCTTTGGTGACGTGCTGCACATTGTTCACGGACCAGTGGGCTGTTCTTACTACACCTGGATGACGCGACGCAACCAGTATCGTAGCCGTGAAGATGGCAAGAATTACATGAGCTACTGTGTCACCACTGATATGCAGGACTCTGATATTGTCTTCGGCGGTGTGAAAAAGCTGCGTCAGGCAATTCAGGAAGGTTACGACATCTTCAAGCCCAATGCGATTACGGTGACGGCAACTTGTCCCGTGGGGTTAATTGGTGACGATATTCAAACCGTTGCCAAAGAGATGACAGAAAAGTTGGGCATTTCGGTTGTTGCATTTAACTGCGAAGGATACAAAGGCGTTTCCCAGTCTGCGGGTCACCACATTGCCAACAATGGCTTCTTTAAAAATTGGGTGGGTGAAGGCGAAGCAACAGACGAAGAAATTGAAGGCTTCACCGTCAACCTTTTGGGTGAGTACAACATTGGCGGCGATTCCTATGAAATTGAGCGGGTGCTTGAGAAGTGTGGAATTAATGTGATTGCTACATTCAGTGGTGATGGCACTTACGATGCAGCGACGAAAGCCCATTTAGCTAAGTTGAACTTGGTCATGTGTCACCGCTCAATTAACTACATGGCGGAGATGATGGAGACCAAGTTTGGGGTTCCCTGGACAAAGGTCAGCTTCATCGGCGTTCAAGCGTTTGCCAAGTCCTTGCGTAAGGTTGCCCGATTCTTTAATGATGAGGCACTTACCCAGCGCATTGAAGAGGTGATTGCTGAAGAAGTGGCTGCCGCAGAAGCGGAAATTGCCCCGATTCGAGAACGGTTGCAAGGCAAGAGTGCGATTCTGTTTGTGGGCGGTTCTCGCGCTCATCACTACCAAGACTTGTTTGCAGACTTAGGCATCAAAACCATTGCTGCTGGCTATGAGTTCGCTCACCGGGATGACTACGAAGGTCGTCAAGTTCTACCGTTGAAAGTAGACGCCGACTCCCGTAACGTCGAAGAGTTGCGTGTCGAAAAAGACCCAGAGCGCTACAAACTAACTGCTGACCCAGCATGGGTGGAGCAGCTTAAAGAAGAAGGGTTCCTGAATCGGTACGAGGGGATGATTTCGGAGATGGGTGAAGACACGTTGATGATTGATGACATCTCCCATCATGAGCTAGAAACTCTGATTAAGCGCCTCAAGCCCGATATCGTCGGTTCCGGGATTAAGGACAAGTATGTGATTGAGAAGTTTGGCGTTCCTTGTAAGCAACTTCACAACTACGACTACGGTGGTCCGTTTGCCGGATTCCAAGGTGCGGTTAATTTTGCCAAAGATATCGATATGCGGATTAACAACCCCACTTGGAAGTTAGTTAAAGCTCCCTGGCAGAACTAGCCAATGTAGAGACGCGCCATGGCGCGTCTGAGAGCAAAAAAGTTATCCGTTAATTCTTGCGAGCAGGGCGGGTTTAGTCACATCTAGGTTGAACAAGCAACGTTAATAGTGAAACCCGCCCCTACAGACTTAAACCCACAAAGGAGAACCAGAATCATGTTAGAAGCAACCCCTAAAGAAATCGTTGAACGCAAGGCGCTACGAATTAACCCGGCTAAAACCTGTCAGCCTATTGGTGCAATGTACGCCGCATTAGGGATTCACGGCTGCTTGCCCAACTCCCACGGTTCCCAAGGCTGCTGTTCATTCCACAAGTCTCACCTGACCCGCCATTACAGAGAACCCATCATGGCGGCAACCAGCGCCTTTACTGAGGGTTCCTCTGTGTTCGGCGGTGGTGCAAACCTCAAGCAAGCTCTGACCACTATTTTTACCGTGTACAACCCGGATATGGTGGCGGTAAGTACCACTTGCTTATCGGAAACCATTGGCGATGATTTACCCACATTTATCCGCCAATCCCGTGAATCTGGGGCAGTTCCCGAAGGCAAATATGTCATTCACGCCAATACTCCCAGCTACGTCGGGTCTCATGTCACCGGCTGGTCGAATATGACCAAGGCGATGGTGACCTATTTATCGGCAAAAACCGAGACGCCGAATAACAAGCTCAACATTATTCCGGGCTATGTCGAACCCTCCGACGTGCGGGCGGTTAAGCAGTTGGTGACCCAAATGGGGATTGACGCGATTGTATTCCCGGATACCTCGGATGTGGTGGATACACCGAAAACCGGTGATTTTCAGATGTACCCGAAAGGCGGGACACTGATTCCCGATTTAATCGACACCGGGAATAGCACTGCCACCTTAGCCTTGGGTAATTTTACCTCAGAAGCCGCCGCGACAGCCCTACAAAACAAGTGCCAAGTTCCGGCTCGTGTCCTAGACTTACCCATTGGTCTTCGCGCCACTGACCGCTTTGTCCAAGCCTTGATTGAATTCAGTGATGTCACGCCACCTGAGTCCCTCAATGATGACCGAGGACGGTTGGTTGATGTGATGACGGATATGCAGCAGTATCTGTATCGCAAGCGGGTTGCGGTATACGGTGACCCTGACCAGGTGATCTCTGCGACTGAGTTCCTCGTAGACTGCGGGATGTTACCAGTTTACGTGATTACGGGTAGCCCGGTTGGTAAGCGCTTTGAAGAACGGGTCAAAGATATCCTCAAGGATACCGTTCCCGATGCTGTGGTTGCAGCTAATGCAGACTTGTTCTACTTGCATCAACTGATTAAGAATGAACCAGTCGATTTGCTTCTGGGCAATGAATACGGCAAGTATATCGGTCGTGATGAAGATATTCCGATCGTGCGCTTCGGTTTCCCCATTTTAGATCGCGTCGGTCACAGCTACTTCCCCACAGCTTGCTACTGGGGTGGTATCTACCTGCTATCTAATATTTGCAACACCTTACTCGAACGCCTCGACCGGGATGCTCCCGATGAGCTGTTTGAATTGGTTCGCTAGAACGCGATCGGGGCGGGTTAATTCGGATAATTGGTGTCACCTGATGTGACTAAATCCGCCCCAAATCCAAGGTTGGAGTTAGTCCTAAAAAACTCAAAAATCATCCTTAATTTTTCATCCTTTTTAAGGGGGTTTATCATGCAGAAACCTGAACACCATATCTTCGTTTGTTCCAGCTTTCGAGTCAATGGCAACGCGAAAGGAGTTTGTCAGAACAAGGATTCTACAACGTTAATCCAGTATCTCGAATCAGAAATCACCGATCGCGGTTTAGACGCTCTGGTTTCCTCAACGGGATGCATGAATCTGTGCAACAACGGACCTGTGATGATGGTTTATCCAGATAATTACTGGTACGGCAATGTTGATGAAGAAGCCATTGACGAAATCCTCGACGCCTTAGAAGACGGCAAACCTGCTGAGGATTATCTGTTTGTTAGTTAAATCTAAAGCACTCGCCTTAAACCGCCTTGGGTTCAAACCCAAGGAACCAAACGCGAAAGTCGTCTAAAGACGACTCGCTCAGAATTCTAGAACATTTCAAAGAAAGGATTAGTAAAGGGCGACCCGAGTCAATTAATTGAATGGATATAGTTGTTGATTTGTACAAGCGGGTCGCCCCTACACGAAAGAATTCCAGTCGTCTTTAGACGACTTGAGCTATAAGCCAAGAACTTGAGTTCTTGGCGGATGTCGGGGCTTACTTATTCCCCGCCTTTTCCGCTTCTTCTAAAAGCATTTTTGTACAACGTTTGTGAGCCTGACGATATGGAACCTGTTATTTTCCAAGAACGTGAAAAGCAAATTCACCGCAAAGGAAACCAACCGTTTAATCTGGAATGTAATAAAGATAGTCTGGCGGGTGCAGTTAGCCAACGGGCTTGCGTATTTTGTGGTTCTCGCGTTGTTTTATACCCCATCGCTGACGCGGTTCATTTAGTCCACGGACCCATCGGCTGCGCGGCGTATACCTGGGATATTCGCGGGGCGCTTTCATCGGGTCCAGAATTGCATCGGTTGAGTTTTTCCACGGATTTACAAGAACGGGATGTCATCTTTGGGGGTGAGAAGAAACTCCATCAGGCGTTAACGGAACTGATTGACCGACATCACCCCAATGCGGCGTTTGTTTATTCAACTTGTATTGTGGGGATTATTGGTGATGATTTAGAAGCGATATGTCGGCGAGTTAGCCAAGAAAAAAATATCCCCGTTATCCCGGTTAAATCAGAAGGATTTAAGGGCAACAAACGGGCGGGCTATAATGCTGCTTGTACTGCCATGTTTCGCTTAGTGGGGACAGGGGATACTACCGGAATTTCTCCTCGCAGTATTAATATTCTGGGTGATTTTAATTTAGCCGGAGAAATTTGGATTATCCGCGAATATTTTGAACGCATGGGTGTCCAGGTTGTTGCCAATATCACAGGCGATGGTAGAGTTGGAGATATCGCGCGATCGCACGGCGCTGCACTCAATGTGGTTCAGTGTTCTGGGGCGACGATGGACTTAGCCAAAATGATGAAAGAAAAGTATGGAACTCCGTTTCTACGAGTGTCCTACTTTGGTGTCGAAGACATGGCGGAAGCCTTGTATAAAGTTGCCCGCTTCTTCGAGGATGACCCAGACATTCTCAAACGCGCTCAAGACTTAGTGCGGGAAGAATTAACCCTGTTGTATACTAAACTGCAAGAGTACCGCAAAGACTTACAAGGTAAAAAAGCGGCGATTTATGTGGGCGGTGCGTTCAAGGCTTTTTCCTTAGTGAAAGCCTTCCGACTTATCGGCATGGATGTGGTGATGGTGGGTTCGCAAACGGGAACCAGCGAAGATTACCGAGAACTCCATGAAGTTACCGATGACGGCACAATTATTGTAGATGATTCTAACCCCTTAGAACTCTCGGCATTTTTGAAAGAAAAAGATGTAGATATCTTTGTCGGTGGTGTGAAAGAACGACCGATTGCCTATAAGTTAGGACTTGGATTCTGTGACCACAACCATGAACGCAAGGAAGCGTTAGAAGGGTTTCTGGGAATGGTGAATTTTGCTAAGGAAGTACATAGCACCGTTATGTCTCCCGTCTGGAGATTTGTGCCGCGTAAAAATCAAGCCTTGAACTCAAGTTCAAGCTAAAAGCTTAAACCCGTTAAAACGGGTTGTTCGTAGTAGGCACTTTAGTGCCTCAAGTTGTAGGGTGTGTTAGCGAAGCGTAACGCACCATTATTCCTCAAACTTAAGTTGTAGGGTTAGCGTTCACGCCGCGTTTCCAAAGGGTAGCGTAACGCACCATTATTCCAGGATTGAAATGATAAACCATTACCTAATTCGCTGCCACCGATAAAACCATGTCTAAGAAACTCAAAATTAAGCAAAAAACCGAAGCTTACGTTTCCACAACCAACGCCTGTAAACTGTGTAAACCTCTGGGCGCTTGTATTGCCTTTCGTGGAATTGAGGGAACCGTACCCTTTCTGCATGGATCACAAGGCTGCGCTACCTACATGAGGCGTTATATCATTAGTCATTTTCGCGAACCCATTGACATTGCCTCATCTTCCTTGAGTGAAAAACACGCCGTTTATGGCGGAGGACCCAACCTGAAAAAAGGTATCCTCAATGTCATGGATAAATATGGCGCGAAAGTTGTGGGAATTGCCACCACTTGCTTAACTGAAACCATTGGTGATAATGTTAGTGGGTTATTGAGGGAGTTTAAGGAAGAATTTGGCGATAAGGAATTGCCAACCTTGTTAAATGTCTCCACCCCCAGTTATAGTGGCACCCACATGGAAGGTTTCCATGCTACAGTGCGGGCAGTTATTGATCAGTTAGTAACTGAATCCTCCCCAACTCCCTCTTTGCAAGAGGAGAAAGCCAAAGTCAATCTTTTACCTGGATTAGTTTCTCCCGCCGATATCCGTTATCTAAAAGAAGTTCTCGATGATTTTAATTGTCCAGGAACGATCCTACCGGATATCTCAGAAACCTTAGACGCCCCCGCACAAATGGACTATGAAAAGATTCCGGAAGGGGGAACGCCAATTGCAGCGATTCAAAGTATGGGACATTCTGACGCCACGATTGAGTTCGGTCAAGTGTTGCAACGCACGGGTAATTCTGGGGGTCAACTTCTGGCTGAACGCAACCGTGTGCCCCTGTACGCCTTGGGGATGCCGATTGGGTTGCGAGAGTGCGATCGCTTCTTTGAAGCCCTAGAAGAGGTTTCTGGGTGTGCGACACCAAGAAAACATCAACTGGAACGAGGGCGGTTAGTGGATGCCTATGTTGATTCCCATAAATATCTGTTTGGTAAGCGGGTAGTTGTTTATGGGGAAGAAGATTTGTGTGTCGGATTAACGGCATTTTTAGCCGAAATCGGCATGAAGATAGTCTTATGTGCATCAGGAGGAAATAGTGGACAGTTTCAGGATGCGATTAATGCGGTTACTTCGGATATTGTCACCGAACCGCCAATCGTTAAAGAAGGATTTGATTTCTATGAAATTTCTGAAGAAATCGAAAGTCTAGACCCCGATATGTTGATTGGAACCAGCAAAGGATATTCCTTGACTAAAAAACAGCAAATTCCCCTAATCCGCGTAGGCTTCCCCATTCACGATCGCTTTGGCGGACAGCGGATGCTACATCTGGGGTATCGCGGGACTCAGAACCTGTTAGATCGGATTGTGAATGCCATTATCGAGAAGAAGCAAGCTGATTCACCAGTGGGGTATGGCTATCTTTGATTTGGTCATTTGTCATTAAGCTGTTCGGCATTTAAACCTTAATATCAATAACGGCGAAAGCCTTGTAGTGCGAGCATCTTGCTCGCTACTAATACCCAATTTAAATGCATGACAGCTTAGTCATTCGTCATTCGTTCACAAGTAATCATTCGTCACTAACTTAGTCTTGATAAGTTTCCGAAAATTCAACTCATCACTTCAGGAGAGAAAACCATGACAGCCACAGTTAATTTAGAAAATCACCCTTGTTTTAATGTCAAGGTAAAAGGACAGTTCGGACGAGTCCATTTACCTGTAGCACCCAAGTGCAATATCCAATGTAATTATTGCAATCGCAAATATGATTGCGTTAACGAAAGTAGACCCGGTGTCACCAGCACTATTCTTTCTCCCGCCCAAGCCGCTGTTTACATGGAAAAGGTATTAGAGAAAGAACCGAGAATCAGTGTGGCTGGAATTGCGGGTCCGGGTGATCCCTTTGCCAATCCAGAGGAAACCTTAGGTACAATGCGGCTGCTGCGGGAAAAGTTTCCCGACTTAATCCTCTGCTTGGCGACCAATGGCTTAAATCTCAAACCCGAATATATCGACGAAATTGCCGAAATTGGCGTCAGTCACGTTACCGTTACCATCAACGCGATCGACCCAGAAATTACCCGCAAAGTTTACCGTTGGGTACGCCATGAAAAGTCCGTTTATCAGGGCTTAAAAGGTGCGAAGTTACTCTTAGAACGGCAATTAGAAGCTGTAAAAGGGCTAAAAGCTGCCGGAATTACGGTTAAAATAAACTGCATCGTTATGCCCGGAATTAATGACCATCATGTGGTTGAAGTTGCCAAAACCATGGCAGAACTTGGGGCAGATTTATTTAATGCGATGGCGATGTATCCCACCGCCGAAACGCCATTTGAGGGATTGACTGAACCCGATGGGATTACGATGGCGAAAATCCGCAAAGAATGCGAGGAATATTTACCGCAAATGCGCCATTGTACACGCTGTCGGGCAGATGCTGTGGGACTTTTAGGCGCAGATCAGTCCGAAGAATTCCACGGGTGTTTGATTGCTTGTTCTAAGAAAGTGATTCCCATTGAAGAAAAAGAACGCCCTTATGTCGCTGTAGCAACCGTTGAAGGAATTCTGGTGAATCAGCATTTAGGTCAAGTGGATCAGTTTCAGATTTGGCAGAAAACAGATCAAGGCTTTACCTTAGTGGAAGAACGTCTCGCCCCTGACCGTGGAAGTGGTTTTGAACGGTGGCAAAAAGTTGCCAATATGCTGAAAGATTGTCGGGCAATTTTAGCCAGCAGTATTGGCGATAACCCGAAAGAAATTTTGACCAAGTGTGGTGTGCTTCCGGTAGAAATGAGCGGTTTTATTGAGACGGGATTGCAAGCCGTTTATGAAGGAAGTGATTTGTCAAAGCTGAAGGGCAAACGGCAAGTAGCGGCTGGTAAAGTTGGAGAATGTACCGGGAGTGGCTTAGGTTGTGGTTAAACCGTTTGTAGTTGCGCTGTCTTCGCCATAAACGCTGCCATTTATCACCGCAAATTGTAGGGTGCGTTAGCAAAGCGTAACGCACCGTTTTTCTTTTTCCTTATTATTGGTGGGTTACGGCGGATATCTGATTAAATAGTTATTCCTCTTTATGGAGTTACCGCCTAACCCACCCTACAGTTAATTATAATTTTTTTTAATCTTAAATAAAAATAACAAAGAGCGATTAAGCAATTATTTGTAGCTTGGAATACTAGATGCCTATTTTTAATGATAAACAATAACAATAATCACCTTAATCTGATCATGAAATGCCATAAATGATGCATCTCCGTAATAGTTTTTCTAAGCACATTAAAGGGATAAAATTATGCTGTATTTAGCTGAAGTCAAAAAAAATCATTCCTGGATTGGCAGTCGGGCAACGGTACTTAAACTGCAAGCCTATTGCCAAGAAAGAAGCCGACAAATTTGGCGCACGGTTCAAGATGAAGTAATTATCGCCACCCAAGTCAAGCATATTAATAAAGGTATGCTGGTCTTAATTGAGGTCACTTCAGATAGACAAGTTTGTCAAGTTTATTCGACGACAGCCGGACCAATTGTTAACATTCTCCAAGCCTTTACATATCTGGAAAAGCAATGGACAACGTATACCCAACGCTGGGAAGATTTGAAACTTTCTCTGCTGCTGCAACAGCAAGAACTCAATCGTCATGAAACTAGAATTCAGGAACTGGAAGAAAAATTGCAGCAAGCCTTGGCAAGGCGAGCAAGACGGCGGTATCAGTAGTTTTGAAAACATTTTTATCAGGATTCCCGCTTGGCTGACAATTTTTGTGAGATGAGAAAAGTCCTATCCTAATTAAGTCAGGGCGCACATCTGTGCGCCCCTACGATTCCGGGCTGCTGTTGACTGGTGAAAACTGAGGATTTGGGACAACCCAATGTTCAAGCACGCACCCTTTAATCTGTTGCCACCATGACATCTGTCGCTTTAACAACAGCATAAGCTTCCTTACCTTCGGCGAGACCAAGTCGTTCCGCCGAAGACTTGGTGATAATTGCCGTCATTTCCACCCCAGGAGCAACTTCTATAGTCACCTCACTGTTAACGGCTCCAGGTACAACCTTTTTTACTGTCCCTTTAAAGGTATTACGAGCGCTAACTTCCATAGTTCAATCCCTAATTTAGTCATTGGTTAACCAGCTAATAATACCAAAAATTACTGAATTTTCTGATTTTGCTGAATAATTTGATAAAAACAGCAAATTGTATGATTTTACTCACTTTTGCACTCGCAGAACTGATATAGCCAAGGCAGACTATCGAAGACAAAATACGTAATGGTCTTTATCTCACAGCAGTTACTACAGCAGTTAATCCAAGAAGACGTTCCCTATTTTGATTTAACCACCCAGGTGTTAGGGATTGGCGATCGCATGGGGACAATCCGCTTTACCACTCGCGCCAAAACCGTTTTAGCTTGCACCGAAGACGCCGCCAGTATCTTACGCCAAACTGGGGCAGACGTGACAACAATCTTGGCGACAGGTGAAATCTTGGACGCAGGTGTCACCTTTCTCAGTGCTACCGGAAACGCCGCCGCCTTGCATCTGGCTTGGAAACCTGCCCAGAATTTACTGGAATATGCCTGTGGAGTCGCCACCAAAACCTACAATCTAGTGCAATTAGCACAAGCGGCGAATCAAGATGTGATGCTTTATACCACTCGCAAAGTCATCCCAGCAACCAAACCCATCGCCGTGAAAGCCATCTTAGCGGGTGGGGCATATCCTCATCGACTGGGACTTTCAGAAACTGTTTTAATCTTCCAACAGCATCTCAACTTTCTGGGCGGAATTGACTCCCTCATTCAGCAACTACCCGTAATTAAGCGTCAGGTTAAAGAAAAGAAAGTCATTGTTGAAGTTAAAGATATGGCTACCGCCTTTAACTTAGCCGCTTCAGGTATAGATGGAATTCAATTTGATAAAGTAAACGCTGAGGCATTAACCGAGGTAATTCCCCAACTCAAGTCCATGAATCCAACCCTAATGACCTTGGCGGCTGGCGGGATTAACGATGCTAATATTGCTAACTATGCAGCAACGGGCGTAGATGGGTTGGTGTTAACGGCTCCCTATTATGCCAAACCTGCTGATATCCAGGTAGAAATGGTTTGTACGGGCGGGTTTAGGGAGTTACTTTGATTTATTGATGATAACGTTTCTACAAAACCCGCCCAGACCTGCTAACTTGGTAAGTCATGGTTCAGATTAGTACGATGCTCCTATCAACACCTTCTGTCAGTCATTAGCTGAGGCAACAGGGAAATGAAAAAACGACGTGTTTTCTCAATGGCATGGATGGTTGCGACATTCCTAATCGTTGTGGGTTGTTCTCAAGGGACACCTCCGAACCCTTCCGCTACGCCACCCGAATCAGTAGAACTCACGGTATCAGCAGCGGCTAGCTTACAGGATGCCATGAAAGCGATCGCGCCCCTGTATACTCAAGAACAAGCTCACGTTACCATTACCTATAACTTTGGGTCTTCCGGTTCTCTGCAACAGCAAATCGAACAGGGAGCGCCTGTGGATGTCTTTCTGTCCGCCGCGCCAAAACAGATGAACGCTTTGCAAGAGAAAGACTTACTGTTAACGGATACACGCAAAGACTTATTGAAAAATTCAATTGTTCTGGTTACACCAAAGGATAAAACCGATATTTCTAATTTCAAAGGATTAACGACTGATAAAGTGAGCAAAGTGGCAATTGGCGATCCCGAAAGTGTACCCGCTGGACAATATGGGAAAGAAGTCCTAACTTCACTGAATTTATATAAACCCATCCAAGATAAACTGGTTTTCGCCAAAGATGTGCGCCAAGTCCTCTCTTATGTAGAAACCGGGAATGTTGAGGCAGGTTTAGTCTATGCCACGGATGCTAACGTATCAGATAATGTCAAAGTTGTCGCTACAGCATCAGAAACGTCTCACGCACCAATTATTTATCCTGTTGCGGTATTAAAAGAGAGTAAAAATCCGGATTCAGCAAAAGAATTTGTGCAGTTTCTCTCAACTGAACCCGCTAAAGCTGTGTTTGAAGAGTATGGTTTTAGCTTGGCTAGCGATTAACAATTGAAAGGATTAAAATACCTATCAAACTGAGCAATGGTGCGTTACGTTTCACTAACGCACCCTACTATTGTAAATGTCCTTCCCCAACCGCCAACTCCCTCTGCGTACCTCTGCGCTTACCTCTGCGTACCTCTGCGTTAAAAAAATAATCCTGCCATTTCACCGTTTAATCGAGGCGAGTTTATAGGTTAGGTTTATAGGCTAAGGTTCCCTACTACGAACCTAATATATAAAAAAGATAGTTAAACTACAGAAAACCCTAGGAAAAGCTGAGATATTATCAATCGAACTATCCCCCAACCTTCTCGCCATAATTCGATTACTGGACGAATAGAATGCCCTATTCAGATTTATCTCCACTGTGGATTTCGCTAAAAACCGCATTTGTCGCTACAATCTTCGCTTTCTTAGTGGGAATTGCCGCCGCCCGATGGATGTATGGCTATCGCGGTAAAGCAAAAGGATTAATTGATGGGTTTTTTACTCTCCCCCTGGTACTCCCACCAACAGTTATCGGTTTTCTGCTACTGCTGCTTTTGGGCAGAAATAGTCCTGTGGGACAACTGTTAAAGCACCTAGGAATTACTATAATATTTTCCTGGTCAGCAACGGTAATCGCAGCTACAGTTGTGGCGTTTCCTTTAATGTATAAAACGGTACTGAGTGCCTTTAAACAAATTGACAAGGATTTGATTCATTGCGCTCGGACATTAGGGGCATCAGAATGGCGGATTTTTTGGCAGATTCTATTACCCTTGGCATTACCTGGTGTGGTTTCGGGAACCATTTTAGCCTTTGCCAGGGCTTTAGGAGAATTTGGTGCCACATTAATGTTAGCAGGTAGTATTCCCGGCAAAACTCAAACCATGCCGATCGCGATCTTCTTTGCCGCAGAAGCAGGTAAGATGGGGGAGGCGTTAAACTGGGTGTTGCTGATGGTGGCGATCGCACTCGTGGTAATCGCCGCAATCAACTACTGGTCAGGAACACAGCACTTCGCCAAGTGGCACGCGATCGCGCATTGGTTCTCCTGGCTTCCCCCTTTTGAAGGGGAACGGGAGGGGGATTTAAAAAGGGGGACAAGAGGGAGATATAAAAGGACGGACTACAGAGGGATCAGATATGGCAATAAAGGACTTTTTGTTAACCTAAAAAAGCAATTACCTGGATTTACCTTAGACGCCCAATTAGAAGCCAAGGGAAAACCTTTAGGACTCTTAGGCACATCCGGTTCCGGTAAAAGTATGACACTGCGCTGCATTGCGGGATTAGACTCACCCAACCAAGGGCGAATTGTTCTCAATGGACGAGTTTTATTTGATTCGCAACGGGGGATTAATATTCCCAGTCGTCAACGCCGGATTGGTTTTGTGTTTCAAAATTATGCCCTATTTCCTCATTTAACCATTGCCCAAAATATCGGCTTTGGGCTGCAAAATTTGCCCAAACTGGAACGCAGACAGCGCATTGCCAAATATATGGAGATGATGCAACTGCAAGGCTTAGAAAACCGCTATCCTGAGCAAATTTCCGGCGGACAGCAACAGCGAGTTGCTTTAGCTAGGGCTTTGGCAATTCATCCAGAAGCCTTACTCTTAGATGAACCCCTTTCCGCCCTGGATACCTATTTACGCAGCCGGATTGAAAGGCTGTTGAGTGAAACGCTTTCCACGTATGAAGGCGTGACGCTATTTGTCACCCATAAGCTAGAAGAAGCTTATCGAATTTGCCAGAATTTACTGATTCTTTCCCAGGGAAACGTGATTGCTAATGATACCAAAGAGACTATCTTTGAACGTCCTCCTAGCTTTGAAGTCGCCCAGGTTACTGAATGTAAAAACTTTTCCTCCGCCCGGATGATTGAACCCCAAACAATTGAGGCGCTAGACTGGGGCTGTACGCTTCAGGTGGTTGAACCAATTCCTAACAAATTAACGTATGTAGGAATTCGCGCCCACCACTTCACCTTTCCCCAGCATCCCGATGGAGAGAATACCTTTCCCTGCTGGCTGGTGATGACCAGTGAGACGCAACACCGGACAACTTTATATATTAGACTGCATCAGCCTCCAGGTCACGCCCAAGACTACCACCTACAAGTTGAGGTTTACAAGGAAAAATGGGCAAATCTTAAAGACCGCCCCTTTCCCTGGTACGTTCGTTTAGACCCATTGCGACTGATTTTGATGGAACAATAACTGACGATTATGTCCGGAAACCTTGACAAAAACCGGGATCTACAAACTTGACCCATTAAGTATTCTTATGTATAAGAAATGGTTAAAATTAGGTTAAAATCAGAGAACATCCCTCATGTTTAGGGAAGGTAAAGTAGATACTATTTGGCTAATGCTCAAGGTAGGAACCTTAATTCGGGTTATCCGCCCTGAATATGCTGCGGGTATTCAGGGGATTATCCAAGGTCGTGAAGAGTCAGGACGTTGGATAGTTCGCTTAGAACAAAATTTAATGAATCCGAATGACGTTCCTCTGATGTTGTCTCTGGATGAATCTGACTTTGAAGTGATTCAGCCTGAGTAGTGGTTCGGTTATTTTTTGAGACGCTTGTTTGCATTACTCTGCCTCAATGTAATTGATTGTAAACAAGTTTAATTTTATAGCAATAAATTGCAATATTTCTCAGAAAATAATAGTCTCAAAAAGATAATTTAAATACAAAAAACCACAAGAGAGGCTGAGATACTATTCATCAGTTGAACTATCTCATCCTATTTCTTTGGCAGAATAGTCACGCCTCCTAACCTTCCCTTAGTCAGGTGAGGTGGTGGGTGGGGTAGATCAAGTGTAATGTCTGACGAATTGGTATTACCCAGGTTTCTAAGAGAGGTTAGCAACGATGTCTCAAGACAATGTGATCAATTTACTCGAAGCAGGCGGAAAAGATAAAAAATTGCGAGCTAAATACGACGCCCTCAAAACCAAGGAAGAGTTTGTGGAACTGGCGGCTACTGATGGTTACGAGTTTACCGTCGCTGACTTGGATGCTGTTTTGAAAGAAGCCGGAGACTCGTGGGAAGAGTCAGGCTTTCCACCTCGACGTTTGATTTGGTGGTAGGTTGTCATTCGTCAAAACACTGATTTCACGGATTTATTGGAGAGATAGGGGTAGGGAGGTGAGAGCTTATTGACACTGATTACACAGACAAGGAAAGTTCTCTCATCTTCCCCATCTTCCAGACGTGCCATGGCACGTCTCTACATTGTTCCCCATCTCCCCCATCTCCCTCATCTTCCTACCGTCCACTTACATTACCTCGCAAACTTTCTTCCTGTCGCTTGAGTGCGGCTAAAAGTTCGGCATTTTGCAGGATAACGCCAACTTGATTATTGAAAATTTGCATGTATTTCTGATCACTGTCATCAAAACTGGTTTGGAAATACTCCGGGGCGGCTTGGGAAAACCCATGAGTCTCAAATTCCCACAACTCGCCCGGTTTACGCTTATTCACTAATTGTGTCACCCCCAGCAAATCTCCATCGGGACTAAAGACAGGCATACAGAGTAAACTACAAGTACGATACCCTGTCTTTTGATCCGTTTGCTTTGCTGTTTCCGAATTAAAATGATCATACAAATCAAAGGGAATATTCAACGGTTCCCCCGTCATCGCCACTTGACCCGCATACCCTTGTCCAATTGGTATACGCAATTCTCGGAGTTCACCCTCGTCAAAGCGAATTTTTGTCCACAATTCCCCGGCTAAACGGTTAACTAACCATAAGGTACTACGATCAGCATTTAATAGTTGTTTAGCCGCCCCCATCACTCGTTGTAAAATATCTTCCATCTCTAGAGAACCTTGTACACAACGGGCTGCTGCCATTAATGCCGCCGCGACTCGTTGTCCGCGTGCTGTTTTATGATAGGAACGGAAGCTTTCTAGAATCATTTGAATTAAAGGGGCATTTTCGGCAAATCGTTCTTCATCGGTGCGGCTAAATCCTTGTTTATCGATGCGTTCCGATAAAGCTGCTGTAGGATTAGCTACCCGCTTTAATTTGTTGAGTAACTGAACAACAGCGACTAACTCCCCTTGGTCATTTAAAAGAGGAATTGCTAACATGGTATACGTCCGATATCCGGTTCTTTTATCCTGTTCCTTTGCCATCTGCGATCGCGGATCATCATAGAAGTCAAAAGGAATATTAATCGTTTGCTTGAACCGGGCGACTTCGCCAACAATTCCTTTATCCGCACTCATGCGAATTTCTAGGGAACCACTCCCCTCATCTTCAGCAACAATTGACCAAAATTCCTTCTTTTCTTCATCGAGTAAAAAAATCGTCGTGCGATCGGCAGATAAGGATTTACCCGTCTTCAACGTAATCGATCGCAACGTACCATCCAGAATATCATCAAACCCCTGATTATCCATCACCGTATTCAGCATCGCTAGGGTTTGACTGACGACATTTTGCTGGTGACTATCCGCCTTTTGCTTTATGCGCTCAAACTTCTGAGCATTTTGCAACGCTACCCCCGCCTGAGAGTTAAAAATCTGCATATATTTTTGACTATTAGCATCAAAACTTGCCTGAAAACATTCCGGCGCTTGGGGCCAATCGGCGGGGTTATAATCAGGAAATTCCCCCGGTTTGCGTTTATTCACTAACTGGGTGATACCGAGGAGTTCACCATCGGGACTAAAAACAGGCATACAGAGTAAACTACAGGTGCGATAACCTGTTTTTTGATCGGTTTCTTTGGCGGTGGTTGAATCAGGATGATCGTACAAATCAAAGGGAATATTTAACGGTTCTTGCGTTTGGGCAACTTTCCCGGCAAACCCTTGCCCAACATGGACTCGCAGTTCTCGCACCGAACCATCTTCAAAAGGAATCTTTGTCCACAACTGCTGCTTATCTGCATCTAATAACCAGAGGGTACTGCGATCGGCATTCATCAGTTTCTTCGCCGCATCCATGACTCGTCCCAAGATTTCTTCGGAATTTAAACTACTGTGAGACAGAGAATGTGTAGCTTCGGTGAGGGCTTCAGCGGCTTGTAACCGTTGGGTTAATTTATAACAGTATTGGCATCGCTCTAAAATGCGTAAAATAGTTGGCGCATATTCATCTAACTGGCGTTGATCGGTGAGGGTAAACCCTTGTTGGTCAATGCGTTCCGATAGAGGCGCTTGGGGATTGTTAAACCGTTTCAGTTTATTGATTAGTTGAATCACCGCAATCAAGTTCTGCTGTTGATTGGCGATGGGATAAACTAATTCATTGTAAATCGCATAGCCATTGGCTTGATTGAGTTTATCGGGAATGGTGTCTGGGTTCTCTTGGCGAAAGTTAAAGGGAATCTCACTAAATTTCTTAAAGTTGGTCAATCGGGCTTCTGTTTCTTTATTGGTAAGGATTTGAATATCGGGAAAGGTTTTCCCTTCATTCCGGGCAATAATCGACCAAATCTGATTTTGCTGATCATCAATAAAGATAATCGTCGTCCGATCCACGCTCAAAGCTTCTCCCATTTTTAGGGTAACTGAGCCTAAAATTTCATGGAGGATATCGGCAAAATCCTTGCCTTCCATAAAACTCAGCATGGACAGCAGTTTTTGTTCTTGCTGAGTAACAATTTGCTCAAAGCTAGCCTGCAAATCGGCTAAAGCTTTGTTCACCCAACTGTAATTAAAAATGGCGGCATAGATACGATTACAGACACGCAGTTTTCCCCCCTGCTTAATTGCCACTCCAGATAAACATAATTCCCGTTGTTCAGAACTATCGCAGGCGTGAACCTCCCCCTGTTGTAAAATTTGCTGATAAAGCCCCAAGAGTCCCCGATTTCGCTGTCCAATTCGGAACAGGCGATCGCGAATGGTTTTTAGATGAGGCGGTTCATCGGTGGCTTCCCAGTTTTCCAGGATACGCTGTTGGACAATCTGTGCTACCCATTCCTCTTCGTTTCCAGGAGTCGGGGAGGAGTCGCTATTGATAATTAAATGACAGAGTTTTTGAGTGAGAAAGGGTTGTCCCCCTGTCCAGTCTAAAATAGCGGCTAAAATCCTTTGGGCTTGGCTAGATTTATTAGCTAATCCAGCGGCTAAAGGTTGGGCTTCAGCTAACTTAAACCCATGCAATTCAATCGCACGACCTAAATTAAACGGCGTCCGTTTCTTATCTTGAATTAAATCCGCTGGCGTCGCCACTCCAAACAAAGCAAACGTCAGCCGATCATATTCATTACAAGCCCGCAGCACCGCAAAAAAATCATCGGTGCGAAAGTTTAAACTGAGGATACTATCAATTTCATCAATAAAAATGACCACCCTTTGGGGGATAGACTCCAGCAGCACTTGTTCGATAAACTCACTCAAGCGTTGGATAGGGGGTAGATATTCGCGATCGCGTAGCCACGCCCTTAAGTTAAACCCCCGCAGCGCCGGAAAACTCGTCACCAAGCGTCTCATCATCCCCGCATACCACTGATCGGCGGTGATATCCTGGGAACCGATTTTAGTCAAATCAATCGCCGCACAAGCAAAACCCTCCCCTTGCAGTTTATGCATCACCCGCACCCGCAAACTGGTTTTACCCATCTGGCGGGAATTAAGAACATAACAAAACTCACCCGCCTTCAACCCCTGATAGAGTTCCGTATCCGCCTGTCGCACCACATAGCTAGGGGCGTTGAGTGGGAGATGACCCCCAACTTTGTAGGGGGAGGTGATAGGTTGGGCTTTACTCATGAGGGCTGCAATAGGTAGAAGACACCAGATTAGGGATTTGAATTAAACCGCCTTGGGTTTAAACCCAAGGCTAAAAGCTCAAGTCGTCTAAAGACGACTGGATAAGAGTTTCAATCCATTCTAATATTCGTTTAGTGACCTTGTAGGGGCGCAAGGCTTGCGCCCAGAAAACCTATACAACACATTCCACCACTTCAGCTATATCAATCTGGTGTGATCGCAACTCTTGTAAACGGCTGTAAATTAGTGAAGTCGGTTTAAAATAGAACAAGTCAACGTGCCGAATCTTGCTAAAGTAGCTTCACAGTTTCTTTAGCAACATTTAATGCTTTTTGTTTCAATTTGGTTAATAATAGCCGATGCTTTTTCCGTTCCCCAAAAACCTTTAATTTCAACACTATCTATAATCATAGAATTCCTCTCTTATATTTATATAATGAGGGGTCTGTTGGATTGACTGGTGTTTTCAAAACCTACAGTAATTATTATTATGATTCGTTTTCTCCCTCCCATTCATTTACCAACTCACTCGGTTCACCCGGATAAAAGCTATCCTCTAAAATTTCCGCCAAACTGTAGGGACACGTCTGGGGAAAGGTTTGTTCTGGCAAGTCAGTTTCTCCCATTGCCAGATCTCTACCGTTCTCGTAAGCTAAAACCAGTGCATCCTCAAGGTAAGGCTTTAGACTTGGGTTGTCTTTGAGCAACTCTAGCGCATCACGGCGCTGTACGCGAATCGTCGCCAGTAAACTCCGACTCCGGCGTTGCGGTTGGTACTCCCATTTCAACAAATGTCCAATCAGCACCCTCAACCGATTTCGCAATTCCTGGCGTTGCTGTTTCCCCAAGGATTCAATCTCCTCAATCAGATTGCCCAAATCAAGCTGATTCCACTGCTGTTGGCGGAGTAACGATGCTTGTTCCTGCGTCCAAGCATAAAAATCGGTTTCGTAGAGGTTGGGTGTAGGTATTGCTGTCTGTTGATTCGTTTCTGGCACTGGCATCACGATTTTCCCACCTCAACGTCTCTCTATAATAGTAGTAGAACTGTTCTATGTAGGCGCGATCGCAACTCCTGCAAACTTCGATTAGTGAAGTAGGTTGGGAAAACGCAAGGAAACCCAACACCATAGACAAGCCTATTAGGGGCATCTCGTCTTGCACCCAGAAAAGCTGTATACCACATTCTCAACTTGAGGTGTATCAATCTGGCGCGATCGCAACTCCTGCAAAAAAAGCATGTCAGGGACAGCATAAAATGTTCAAGTTAACCAAGGGAGTTGGGTTACTCTGACCATAAGGCAAGAGCCTACGTTCCAAGAGCCCAACCTACTTACGTTGACATGCACCCCCTGCAAACTCCTGTAAACTTCTGTAAATTAGCAGAATGTTGTCTTACCTCATACAGCCAAAAGCTATGATCAACGATAGTACCCTGCAACGATAAGTGAGGAAGCTGGTGAGCGAGGAGTTAATTACCAATATTTACAACGCCTTCGATCCATTTCAACCGTTAGAACCCGATGATCCGGTTTATGTGGACTGTCATCAAGTACGCGGAGATGAGAATATTTTTCGCGAGTTGGGCAAGAAAATTATCCGCTCGAAACAACCCACTTGTCAACTTTACACGGGACATCGAGGGGTAGGTAAATCAACGGAACTCAAACGTCTCAAAAAGCATCTGGAAGAAAAAGGTTTTTTTGTCGTTTACTTTGCGGCAGATCAGGAAGATATTGACTCGGAAGATGCCCAATACACTGATATTCTCCTCGCTTGTACCCGGCATATTTTGGAAGAACTCAAAAATCTGGCGAGTCCCCAACCCTTGCAAGAGTGGTTGAAAGGGCGATGGCAATCTCTGAAGGATTTAGCCTTGACCGAAGTGTCTCTGGACAGTGTGAGTTTAGAGACGACAATCTCCCAATTTGCTAAACTAACAGCAACATTAAAAGCTGTTCCCAGTACACGAGAAACCATCCGCAAGCAAGTTGATATCCATTCAATTTCTCTAATTGATGCCTTAAATGAATTTATCACGGAAGCGAAGACCCAATTAACCGACTCGAAACTGGCTGTAATCGCCGACAACCTCGACCGAATTGTACCCGTAACTCGCGCTGATGGACGCAGCAATCATGATGAGATATTTTTAGATCGATGTGGACAACTCAGGGCGTTACAGTGTCATGTTATCTATACTGTACCCATTTCATTAGTGTACTCGAATCGAGCCACCCAAGTGCGAGATAACTACGGAGACTGCCAAGTTTTACCGATGATTATGGTGCGAAATACCGATGACTCAGTTTATAAACCTGGATTAAAAACACTCAAAGAACTGATAGGTAAGCGAGTCGGTCAATTTGCCCCTGATGCGTCCCTGGATACCGAAATTTTTGATAAATCTGAAACCATTGAGCGATTGTGTTTGGCGAGTGGGGGTCATGTGCGGGAAGTAATGCAGTTGATGCAAACAGCACTCGACTGGACAGATGATTTACCCATTACTAACAATGCCGTACAACGAGCGATTACCAAAGCCCGTAATAACTATCGTAATGCAGTAGATGCAGAAGACTGGCAGAAGTTAGCCGAAGTTTCGGCATCAAAAAGCATTCCTAACGATCTTGATTATCGCAATTTATTATTTAACCGCTGTTTGTTAGAATATCGCCATGTCGATGAAAGGGGAGAAATCAAGCGTTGGCATGATGCCCACCCATTGATTAAAGAAATTGATGAATTTCGAGAGGCGCTTGATACAATGAAGAAAGGAGAATCAGCCTAATCCCGATGAAGCCAATCCCAGCCAATTTTATTGATGATTTTCCTCTTGATTTAGGGGAAGACTATCAACCGCTACGGCGTGCCTTAAAGCGGCGCCGAGGATTTGGCTTGCTGTTTGTCCGCTGTTCTCCCGCCCAAGGGGAACGGTTGATTGCCAGAGTACGAAAGGATATTCCCCAGAAAACAGTTGATGTTTTATCCTTAGACGAACCTATTGATAATCTCTACGAAATTATTGACAATCTCCCGAATAAAGACAAGATTGATATTTTGTTTATCAAGGGACTTGAAAAATCGTTGGTGGACTATATCAAGCCTGGGATTGGGGGAGAAGGTGACTACTATAAGGAAGACACTGTACCTCGCATTTTAGGTCATTTGAACCTTCAGCGAGAACGATTCCGCGATGATTTCCCGATTTGTTTTGTTTTTCTTCTGCCATTGTACGCTCTTAAATACTTTATCCGTCGCGCTCCAGATTTTTTTGATTGGCGTTCTGGAGTGTGGGAATTTCCGACGAATTCAGACTTAGTTGAGCAAGAAGTAAACCGGATTATTTCTAAAATAAACTCTGAAGAGATTTTAAGACTGGCTACCTCAGAACGAAAAGAAAAAATATTTGAAATCCAAGAAATAATTAAAACAAGTAATCATGAATTCAACATTAAAGCGGCTTTATTGACTACACAAATTAGTCTTTGTTTGACTATTAATGAATTTAAAAAGCCATTAAAAGACTACCAAAAAATACTCCAATACCATCTGGAAAATAGTTACAAAAACCTCGCTCCAAACCCTAGTACAATAATGTTACAGGGGTTGATCTTTTTGATTGGTAATGATTTTCAGGAGGCATTGGCTAGCTTCGACCAATTATTAGAACTCGAACCTAAAAATTCCTACATTTGGTGGATGCGGGGGATAACGTTATCTTATTTGGCAAGGTACGAAGCTGCTCTAGCCAGCTACAACAAAGCCTTAGAAATCCAACCTGATAATTATGATGCCTGGTACTTTCGGGGTATTACGCTATCTGATTTGAAAAGATATGAGGAAGCGCTCGCTAGCTACGACAACGCCCTAGAAATCAAACCTTACAATTATTATGCCTGGTATAAGCGAGGCATTGTGCTATCTTTGCTGGAAAGATATGAGGAAGTGATCACTAGCTGCGATAAAGTCTTAGAAATGAAACCTGATAATTATGATGCCTGGTATCTTCGGGGTAATGCGTTATCTTTGCTGGCAAGATATGAGGGCGCAATCGCTAGCTACGACAAAGCCCTAAAAATTAAAGCCGATGACCACGATGTTTGGAAGTGTCGAGGTCTTGCACTGGATAACTTGGGAAGATATGAGGAAGCGCTCGCTAGCTACAACAAAGCCCTAGAAATTCAACCTAACAATCATCATACCTGGAATCTTCGGGGTAATGCGTTATCTTTGCTGGAAAGATATGAGGAAGTGATCACTAGCTTCGACAAAGCCCTAGAAATTCAACCTGACAATTATTATGCCTGGTTTTTCCGGGGTATGGTGCTATGTTTCTTGAAAAGATATGAGAAAGCGCTCGCTAGCTACGAAAAAGCCCTAGATATCAAACCTGACAACCACGATGTCTGGTATTATCGAGGTATTGCGCTATCTAATTTAGGAAAATCTGAGGAGGCGTTCACTAGCTTCGAGAAAGCTCTAGAAATTCAACCTGATCATCAGGATACCTGGTGCGCCCGGGGTATTGCGCTATATCATTTGAAAAGATATGAGGAAGCGATCACAAGCTACGAAAAAGCTCTAGAAATCCAACCTGATAACCACAATGCCTGGTATAGTCGAGGTAATGCGCTATATGACTTTGGAAGACATCAGGAAGCGCTCGCTAGCTACAACAAAGCCCTAGAAATTCAACCTGATAATCATCAGACCTGGTGCTTACGGGGTATTGCGCTATATCATTTGAAAAGATATGAGGAAGCGATCGCCAGTTATGAAAAAGCCCTAAAATTTAAACCCGACTACCACTATGCTTGGTACGGCAAAGCCCGCTGTTATGCTTTGCAGGGTAATGTTGACTTGGTAATCGAGAACTTGCAGCAAGCTATCAAGTTGAATCCTGACAAATACCGAGAAATGGCTAAAACTGACTCAGATTTTGACAGCATTCGGGAAGATCAGCGGTTTCAAGCGTTGATAGTACAAGTAGGTTGGGTTGAGCGACAGCGAAACCCAACAGACTAGCCCACTGGTGTTGGGTTACTCTTCGAGAAGGCTTCGCCTACGTTCCTCAACCCAACCTACAAAGATAACTGGCGTTGGGGCGTTGGGTTACTCTTCGAGAAGGCTTCGCCTACGTTCCTCAACCCAACCTACAAAGATGGCTACAAAGATGGCATATTATCTTATATTGTAGTAAAAGTCTCAGATCCTGAACCATGCGATATCGTCGATCTAGGACACCTGGAGTCACCTACTTTTTTACTGTCATCACCTATCAGCGTCAAAAAATTTTCCATCACGCAGAAGCGGTTGAACTACTGCGTCAAGTCTTCCGTCATGTTAAACAAAATCATCCCTTTAACATTGATGCAATGGTGGTACTCCCCGATCATCTTCATTCCCTTTGGACATTACCACCAGACGATGCTAATTTTTCTACTCGTTGGCGATTGATTAAAAGTGAATTTACTCGTCTTTGCCTAGACTCCTATAAGCAGCAATGTTCGTTATCCCGGTTGAGTAAGGGAGAACAAGCTGTATGGCAACGTCGATTTTGGGAGCATCAAATCCGAGATGAAACGGATTTTCTTCATCATGTTGAATATATTCATTACAACCCTGTTCATCACCGTTTAGTAAAAGCACCAAAAGATTGGGCGTATTCAAGTTTTCACTATTATGTTAGAGATGGTATTTATGCGGCGGATTGGGGTGCAGAGGAAGCGGTAAAATTTGGCGTTGATGTGGGACGGGAGTAGATGTTGGGTTTCCTTGCGTTTTCCCCACCTACGGTAATTATAATTAGGAGTCGGTTTATCTCTCCAATTCATTGATCAACTCTCTCGGTTAACCCGGATAAAAGCTATCCTCTAAACTGAAGTTCCCCCCCGTCCAGATGTACTACAGGGGACTGAACCCCTACTGCATAAGCATTTTAGCAATTTAGCCCCCTCAAATCGTACCCATGTATATTTAAGATTTTCTTAATAGTCTTGGGGAAAAATCTGTGAGACAATTGTAGTCA
>NZ_JAVJTO010000146.1:0-15848 GCF_040220235.1 Coleofasciculus sp. B1-GNL1-01 | reverse complement strand
TCATTAGACAATTTTATCATCTTTGCAGCTCTTTTAAAATAGTTAAGTGGCTATTTGAATTTTTTGCTGATGGTCAAATATTCGATTTTCCGAAAATTTTTCAGTATGGAATTTTGCCACAACCTAAATAGGATTGCTATATTATGAAAATTGCTACCTGGAATGTCAACTCAATTCGCACCCGCCAAGATCATGTCCGTCAGTGGTTAACCGAAAATCCTGTGGATGTGCTGTGTCTACAAGAAACCAAGGTAGTGGATGAGCAATTTCCGCGATCGCCCTTTGAAGACTTAGGCTATCATCTCTATGTGTCGGGGCAAAAATCCTATAACGGTGTAGCACTGTTTAGCCGTAAACCCTTAGAAGCCGTGACTGTGGGGTTTACAGGCGTGTTGACGCCGGAGGAGGTGGGGGAATTAGACGGGCAAAAGCGGCTGATTACCGGGATTCTGGATGGCGTTCGGATTATTAATCTCTATGTTCCCAATGGTGCTGAGGTGGGAAGTGAGAAGTATGAGTATAAACTAAGCTGGTTAAAGCTGTTAAAGGAGTATGTGCGATCGCTCTTAGAGACTCAACCTCATCAACTCTGTATCTGTGGGGATTTTAACATTGCTCCCGATGACCGAGATATTCATAATCCCAAGAATAAAGACAAGCATATCATGGCATCGCCAGCAGAACGCCAAGCCTTAGAGGAAGTGTTAGCGCTAGGCTTAGGAGATGCGTTTCGCAAGTTTACTCAAGAGGGGGGTCATTTTAGCTGGTGGGATTATCGCCATGGCGGGTTTAGCCGGAATCGAGGGTGGCGAATTGACCATCATTATCTGACCCCTAAGCTGTATGAAGCCGCAACCCGTTGTAGGATTGATGTAGAACCTAGAAAACTGGAGAAACCGAGCGATCATGCACCAGTGATTGTTGAATTTGAGAGTTAAGATGAATGGCACTGATTTAAAGCGGGTGGGTTGAGCGGAGTCGAAACCCACCCTCCTGTATATCAAAAGTTTCGGCAATTTCCTAATACTTATTTCAGTGCCATTCGAGTTAAGATATGCTTCGCTTTTGTTGCACGGGAGAAGGGGAACTGGATTCTCTTGCTTCCCTCTTGCTCCCCTCTTGCTCCCCTCTCCCAAGCTTGGGAGAGGGGCTGGGGGTGAGGGGTCGCCCTTTATATTAACGCAGAGAATGAGGAGGTTTTTATGTATTTAGTAACAGGTGCTACGGGAGGATTAGGACGCCGGATTGTCCGGGTGTTACGGGAACAGGAATTACCCGTGCGGGCATTTGTTCGGTTATCGTCAAATTATAAGGAATTAGAAAACCGAGGCGCGGAAATATTTATTGGCGATTTGAGCGATGATAGAGACATCGAAAAAGCCTGTCAGGGAGTTGATTATATTATTAGCGCTCACGGGTCTGGAGGCAATGCTCAAGCCATCGATTATCGCGCCAATCGAGAACTGATTGATCAGGCAAAAATGCTGGGAATGAAGCAGTTTGTCTATATTTCGGTGTTAGGTGCAGAACGAGAGTATGAAAATGCACCCGTGTTTAAGGCGAAGCGAGCCACGGAAAAGTATTTACAAGGGAGTGATATCACCTATACGATTCTTCGCCCCTCTGGTTTTGCCTCCAATCTTTTACCGCTAGCGGAGCGATTTCGGGAAACGGGGGTTTATTTGCTCAACGGGAATCCCAAACATCGCTCCTCTATTGTGAGTACCGATGATTTAGCCAAAATCGCTGTTGATTCGATTAGCATTGAAGCCGCACACAATCAAATTTTTTCGGTAGGGGGACCCGATATTCTCAAACGGGAAGATATCCCTCAGATTTTTGGTCATGTCTTTAATCGAGAACCGATTATTATCAATCCGCCCTTATTTGTCTTTGATGGGGTAAAAACGGCGTTAGAGTTGGTTAATCCCAAAATTAGTAATGGGTTAAATACACTGCGAACCTTAATCACGAATGAGTTTTTCTGTACGCCGGAACAAATTACTGAAATTGAGTCAGTCTACAATTTACAAATGGAATCCCTAGAACATTTTCTGAAGCGGTATTTAGTGACATAAGGAATTATTTCGTTCGTAGTCAGGGCTTTAGCCTGTTCGTAGTCAGGGAACCTTAGCCCTAGATTTTGTTAAGTTTCCTTCTGTAGGGGCGAGTCGCTGCACATCGTAGAAGGTGTCTCCAATTACCTATCTCGACTCGCCCTTGTCCAAAGGTACGCTTGATGCAGGGCGACCCGATAAAATTAAGGGTTGGGTGGTGTCAATTGAATGCGGCGGGTCGCCCCTACAACGTTGACCTTGACAGGCGAGGCTAACTAACGACTATCGCGCCAACACCGTTGTAACCCAAATCCTACACCCAGCGCGATTAACCCAATCACAGAGGTTGGTTCTGGGACTGAGGTTGCATCATCCGTACTCGTCAAATACTGATTAGCCATGGCAAAATTCTCCATATCAGAAACGTTGTTATTCGTGGATGTACTCAGAAGACTATTCGCCGAACCTGTATTATTGCTACTGGTATTACCCGCCAGATTCCAACCAATAACATCAAAGGCTTGCAAATCCAAGTCACTAATACTTAAAAGTTCGCCGCGTGCTGCTGTCGGGTCCATGATTCCCAAACTGCGGTTATCCTTCCAGTGACTAGCTTGGCGTCCATCTCCGTTATAGCTACCCGTGGAAAATAAACCCAGGTTTGTATCTCCCCCATCAATGGAAAAATACGCCTTGCTTCCGGCGGCTAAGTCCAGAATACCCTGGTTGGCACTATTTTCAGAGTAGCGAAACAGATCCAGTGGACTGAAGATTCTGTACCGATCAAGTGATAATGGAGCGCCTGGTCCATCTTCGGAATAATAGTCTACAATATCCACGCCACTGACAAACCCTAAAGCATGACCGATTTCATGAACCGCTACTCCCATAAAATCGACAGCATTGTTGCTAATTCCATTACTGGGATTAAAGTCGAAATTGAAGTCACTGTTGAATTTAATCGTCGCATCAGTCGAGCTATGGTTCCCACTCAGTAAACCAAGAGCCTTGGCGTTTGCTCGGTTGATATCCAGATAATAATTATTGGCGGTGAAATTATTATCCCTGATCGTTTTACCCGAAAATGGATCAGTCGTCAGAAAATCAAGAAACGAACCCTTTTGCAAATTGGCGACCGCCGTATTATCATCCGTAGATAATCGGTCATTACTTAAGGCATTGCGAACAGTAGAGTAGCGACTCCCAACTGTATTACTACTCGCCTGACCTAAAATGCCAGAACCCAGCGACTCAAAACCAATGTCAATGTTGACGGTAATATCATCAGTGAATTGATCAGACCAAAAATCTCCAGCCGCCGTGAATCCATCAATCGCCTGTTGAGACGTCCCCGATGACGGACTAAAGTTAAATTGTAGGGCTTGTGCAGCGGTTGCGCCAAAGCTGATTTCTACAGCAACAGCAAGAGCTGTCAATGGTGTGAGCGATCGGACATACTGACTCAGAGATGAGAGCTTATTTGTCATGACTCGCCTAACTCAATAAGGTTTTATCAACGATACACTCTATATCTGTCCATTCAAGAACCTGGGGAGATTATTCAGGCTTGCCGTTAGTCAGATTTTGTCAATTTGATTGAGTCCTGAACAGTTCACGACAACCCACCCCGATATTCAAATCCTTAGCTTCCTCTTGTCTCTAATCTTAAACTACATTGACGACAAGATTGGAGAATGCTGTTACAATTCTTTAAACTGTTAAATATATTAATTTTTTAGTTATTTACTTGAAATGAATTAGCGCATCCCCCTTTTAAGCCGAATTAGGGTTTCGCCTTTGTTTATAATTTCGCAAATCTTTGATATAATTCATCTCTTACAGACTAGGGTGTCATAATGAAAATTAATTTAGAGAACTCAGGGAACCAAATGTTTAAAGATTATTTGTCCAAAAAGTCTTCAAGAATGGAAAACAAACGCCCATGATGACTTAATTCTGAGGATTTAAACGAAAGCCATATCAACCCTCAATCCGATCCGCGATCGCACGTCCAATTTCCAGGGAAGCAGTAGCCGCTGGAGAGGGCGCATTACAGACATGCAGCGTTTTATGTCCTTCGACAATCAGAAAATCATCCACTAATTGACCATTCTCCATCAAGGCTTGGGCGCGAACGCCTGCATGAGTGGGCATTAAATCATCAGCTTGAATCTCAGGAATTAACCGTTGTAAACTGCGAACAAATGCCGCTTTACTAAAGGAACGAATGATTTCATCCACGCCAATTTTCCAATAACTTTGTGCTAATTTCCAACACCCCGGAAACGTGATAATCTCTATAAAATCTCCCCAGTCAAAATCCGTCTTTTTATAGCCTTCTCGCTTAAAACTCAGCACTGCATTTGGACCGGCATGAATCCCACCATCAATCATGCGGGTAAAATGAACCCCTAAGAAGGGGAAATTCGGATTCGGAACCGGATAAATCAGATGCTTGACTAAATATCGCTTTTCCGGCTTCAGTTCGTAATATTCCCCCCGAAACGGTATAATCTTAGCGGGAGGCTGCATCTGACCCAATTTCACCACGCGATCGCTCTGCAATCCAGCACAGTTAATCGCCATCTTTGTTTCAAATTCACCTTGATTGGTTTCGACGACTAAACCATCAACCGTTTCTCGCAGATTCTGCACGGTTGTATTTAATCGCAGTTCTCCCCCTTGGGCGCTAATTAATTCCACATACTTTTCACACACTTGCCGATAATCGACAATCCCTGTCGCCGTCACGCGGATTCCGCCAACAGAACGCACATAAGGTTCAATTTCTGCTACCTCTTCCGGACTAATTCGCTTCACCGTTAACCCATTCTCTAATCCCCGTTGATAGAGATTATCCAGCAACGGTAATTCCTCCGCTTCTGTCGCCACAATCACTTTGCCACAAACATCATGAGGAATCCCATGTTCCTGACAAAATCTGACCATAGACAGATTCCCTTCACGGGCAAACTTGGATTTAAAACTGCCTGGTTTATAATAAATTCCCGAATGAATGACCCCGCTATTATTGCCCGTTTGATGATATGCCCAACAGTTCTCTTTTTCCAGGACTAAAATCTTACAGTCAGGGTAGCGTTGTCCGATTGCTAAAGCCGTAGACAAGCCAACTATTCCGCCACCGATAATTGTAAAATTATATTGTGTCATTTGTCATTTGTCATTGGTCATTTGTCATTTGTCATTGGTCATTGGTCATTTGTTGATTGCAAATCTTCTCCCTCATCTTCCCCTGCTCCCCCAGCTTCCCCCGCTTCCCCAGCTTCCCCAGCTTCCCCATCTCCCCATCTCCCCATCACCCCATCTACATTTGCGGTGCTATAGCATAATCCACTAACTGGGCTATTTTTTGCCGCAGAGTTTCTAGTCCTAACCGTTTGCTAGCTGAAACAAATACCCCTTGGGGAAATTCTTCTTGGGCTACGGCTAGGGTATCACTGTCTACTTCGTCAATCTTGTTAAATACCACTAGAATCGGTCCCGGTGTCACAGGCATGTCTGCCAAAATGGACATGACTGAACGAATATGATTTTGCCAGGCGGGATGGGATAAATCCACCAGATGGATTAACGCATCGGCTTCTGTCACCTCTTCCAACGTGGCGCGGAAGGAATCGACGAGGGGGGGTGGTAATTCGTGAATGAATCCCACGGTATCGGTTAGCAAAACCGTAATCGATTCCCCAGTCTCCGCATAAGTAATCGGTAAACGTCGGGTAGTGGGGTCAAGGGTGGCAAACAATTGATCAGCGGTGTAGACTTCGGCATTCGTTAATGTATTTAACAACGTCGATTTGCCAGCATTTGTATAACCCACAACAGAAATCGTCGGTACATCTTGTTTTTGGCGTCGTTGTCGCATCCGCGATCGATGTGCCTGCAACTGGTTCACCTCTTGTTGCAATCGGGCAATTCGGCGCTGAATCGCACGGCGTTCGGTTTCCAGTTTGGTTTCCCCTGGACCACGAGTGCCAATTCCACCGCCTAATCGGGACATGGCTTGACCTCGACCCGTGAGGCGCGGCAGCATGTATTCTAATTGGGCTAATTCGACCTGTAATTTCCCGGCACGGGATTGGGCGCGTTGAGCGAAAATGTCTAATATAACTTCCGTGCGATCAACGACTCGTACCCCGGTTTGGGCTTCTAGGTTGCGAACTTGGGCGGGGGATAAGTCGCGGTCAAATACGACTAGATTCGCCCCTAATGTCTGCACTGTCAGGGCAATTTCCTGCACCTTTCCCGCGCCGACAACGGTTTGAGGATGGGGTTGCGATCGCCTTTGTCGCAGCGTCTGTAATACTTCCCCGCCAGCGGTTTGCACCAGTCGGGCAATTTCGGCTAACCCGTCTTCAAACTGCCCCTTACTCATATCTGATGTCATTAAGCCGACAATCAACACCCGATCTTGATCAACATCGACGTGTTGGGCGATGAATTCGCGGCGAAATTCGGCTTCAAGTCCTTCGACTAAATCAAAGAAATCTTGTTTAGTCAACAGATCCAGACTCAATGCTGGGGATAAATGCCAACTCGGTTGACCCTCGGTGTCTTGTCTGGAAGACTGAGTAACGGGAATCAGGTGGGCTAAATAGGTTTCATTCACATACCCGGTTGCGCCTCCCCCCCGCCGTTCAAATCCTGACTCACTCACGGTTAGCAGGACTAACGCATCCAAGCGTTGAATCGCCATGGCGGTTAAGTCAGCATTACGCGGGGTATGGGATTTGAGTTGAGTCGCAATACAGCGAATCCCACACAATCGTTCTGCACCATAGCGGGGTAACTCCAAGGGGGGGATTTTGGTTTGCGTTGGTGTTCCCACTCCGACTCGAATCACCTGTCCTCGACGATTCAGGTAAGTACATAAGGGCTGTTTGAGATCAGCACTAATCGCAGCCAACCGTTGAGCAAATTCCGGCGTCGTCAGGCGATCGCCTGGTAAGCGCTGGTGATAGAGGCGTTGCAGTTGTTTAAGCTGGCTAGGCTTTAATCCGACCAGATTGCCATAGATCGTTTCGATAGGCGACTCCCAGTAAACTGGCTCCTGACTCTACTTTTGTTTATTTTAGATCCTCCCCGGTGTCAACGCACGAGGATTCCTTACCAGCCAATCCAAATGTAGGGGCGGGTTTAGGAACTCGCGCAACGGGGAAATCACTACATTTCATCCAAAACCCGCCCTTCTCTCCATCTTTACCCGGCAGTAAATGTATCCTAGAATCTAGCCTAAGTAGTCAGACAAAATTTAATTTGTCCTAACCTTAGTGCGTAGTGCTATATCTACCAGCCAATCCAAATGTAGGGGCGGGTTTAGGAACTCACGTAACGGGGAAATCACTCCATTTCATTCAAAACCCGCCCTGCCAAAACTTTGAACCCAACCAATAACTTCGTGACTACTACGAACTCATTGTTTTTGTAGTATTCTGGTGGCATTCTTGCACAAGAGGAGGGCGGGTTTTGTTTTTCAGTTAGTTCCGAGTAGCCGATTTTAGTCCCTAAACCCGCCCCTACAAATTGTCCCTAAACCCGCCCCTACAGATTGTCCCTAAACCCGCCCCTACAGATTGTCCCTAAACCCACCCCTACTCTACACCCCACACCCTGCCTTTACTCGACCTTAATCTCCCTTAATGCCGCTTTGACTCGTTCAAACTCCCGCTTCAGTCGCGACACAACCTCGGAAGCGGTGGTTAATTGCTCATTTTCTCCCATTCTTTCTAACTTTTCGCAATATTCCGAAAACGGTATTGCCCCTAGAGACGCACTGCTTGACTTGAGAGTATGGGCGGATGCTTCTAGCCCGGTTGCATCTCCCTGAACAATGGCTGTCTCCATCCCTTGGATTAATGCTGGAGTTTCGGCTAAGAAAACCGTAATTAATTGAGCCAAACATGCTGATGCACCCTCTCCAAGATTTTCTCGCAAGGCTTGCAGAACCTCAAGGTCAAGCGCCGCTTCACGTCTTGGTGCGGGTTCTATCGTCTCCTGGTTTGGCACAGACTGGTTCAAGACTCGCACCAATTCATCCACACGAATCGGCTTGCTGATATAATCATCCATACCAGCATTCAAACACTCTTGACGATCGCCTTCCATGGCATTAGCTGTCATCGCAATAATTCGAGGACGGGTGGCAGCATCCCAAGTTTGGCAGATGCGTTGCGTGGCTTCCAAACCATCCATGTGCGGCATCTGGACATCCATAAATACCATATCATAAGGTTGACGATGCAAGGCTTCCAGAGCTTCAAGCCCGTCACCCACCACATCGGCTCGATAACCCATCCGCTGCAATAACCGCACCGCTAACAGTTGATTCACCAGATTGTCCTCCGCCACTAAAATGCGCCGGGGTAGTCGCGATGCCATTTGCGAGTCGAGTTTAACCCCCTGAGAACGGCAGGATTTAACCTTAGTTGGCACTCCCCCTAAGGTTTGAACCAAAACACTGTACAGTTGAGACTGTTTAATCGGTTTATTCAAGAAAGCCGCAAAATCAACCTGGGCAGCATTCAACTCCTTTTCTGGGATGCCAATGGAGGTGAGCATAATCAGCGGTAACTGCTGACAATCAGGGCGCTGACGCAGGGTAGCGGCTAAACTCAAACCATCGACTTGCGGCATCTGCATATCCAGAATGGCTAAATCAAAGGGTGGCTTTTGTTCAATTAAGGCGATCGCCTCTGTCGCTGAGGATGCTGTATTCGTTACCATTGACCAAGCCTCTGCTTGTCGGCTTAAAAAGTCCCGGTTCGTGGCGTTATCATCTATAATTAACAGCCGCTTCCCAGAGAGACAGGATGGAGAGTAAACTGTCTGTGCTACAGCACCCGCCACTGACTCAACCGTGATCATGAAATAGAAGGTTGAACCTGACTCAGATGGCTGTTCCGCCGATAGTTGCCAACCCGCAGGAGGATTACCCGCCACAGTGCCGTGACTTTCCACCCACATCGTACCGCCCATCATCGCACTCAACTGTTTGCAAATCGCTAATCCTAACCCTGTCCCCCCATATTGGCGGCTGGTGGAGGAATCCACTTGACTGAATGGCTTGAATAAGCGGTGCATCCGTTGGGGAGCGATACCAATCCCTGTATCGTTAACCGCAAATTGAATGTGGTAACGATTGGAGTCTGGGTGAGAATCTGCCTCACTCTCCAATTTCCGCCCTGTCACCGAAACCACTATTTCTCCGGCTGCGGTAAATTTAATCGCATTACTTAATAAATTCACTAAAATTTGGCGGACTCGCGTCACATCTCCCCTCACCTGATCAGGAATTGACGAGTCGAAGCGATAGCCTAACTCTAGTTTTTTCGCCGCCGCTTTCGCCGCCAGTAAATCCAGTGCGTCTTCAATACAGTCTCTGAGTTCAAAGGGTTGTTCTTCCAAATCCAACTTGCCCGACTCAATTTTGGAGAAGTCGAGAATATCGTTGATGATTGTCAGCAGTGTATCACCACTGTTGCGGATGGTTTCGGCAAAATGGCGCTGATCTGGGGTCAGTTCGGTATCCAGAAGCAATCCCGTCATCCCGATTACACCATTCATCGGGGTGCGGATCTCGTGGCTCATCATTGCCAGGAATTCGCTTTTGGCTTTATTGGCTTTTTCGGCGACTTGTCTGGCGTCTTGCAGCATCCGATTTTGCTGTTCTAGGGCGGTTTGGGCTTGCTTTTGCTGAGTAATATCTTCGACGGAGCCTTCATAATAGAGTAATGTCCCCTTGCGATCGCGAACCGCCCGGGCATTTTCCATAATCCAGATCAAGCTCCCATCGCGCCGATAGACTTGAACTTCAAAGTGAGATACTGCTCCCTGTTGCTGCATCCGGTTGATAAACTCAGCCCGTTTTGAGGGGTCAACGTAAAGCTGTTGTCCAATATCGGTAACCGAAGCGATTAACTCGGCGGCTGAGGCATAGCCATATATCCGGGCGAGGGCAGGATTCGCGCTAATATAATGCCCATCGGGTGTGGTTTGATAGATTCCCTCAACCGCATTCTCAAAAATACTGCGGTAATTGTTTTCAGCCTTTTGTAAGGCTTGCATCTGGCGTTCTAATTTATCAACATTCAGTCGTAACTCAATTTGAGCGATCACTTGACGCCCCAAGGCTTCTAGGGCTTCTATCTGTTCTGGAGTCAACTGGCGCGGCACTTGGTCAATTACGCAAAGAGTACCCAACGCAAAACCATCGGGAGTGACAAGAGGAGTCCCAGCATAAAAACGGATGTTGGGTTCAGAGGTGACTAAAGGGTTCTGGGCAAACCGCTCATCATCTAGGGCATTCGGAACCATTAACACCTGATCTGGCTTCAGAATCGCATGAGCGCAGAACGCCTGTTCTTTGGGGGTTTGGGTAGCATCTATACCCACCTTTGACTTAAACCACTGCCGAGTGGCATCGAGAAGGCTAATTAAGGCAATGGGAGCGTCACAGATGTACGCCGCCATCTTGGTTAAATCGTCAAATGCCTTTTCTGGCAACGTATCGAGAATATGATATCGTTCAAGTGCTTTGAGTCGATCGGCTTCATTGCTAGGTAAGGGAGGCATCTGTATCGGGTTGAGAGTTGTATCATGTCTACCTATACAATCATTATCTCCTTTTGCTTTACTGCCTGTCTTCTTTTTGGTACCATCTTTGGCTATAAGTAGTCGGACAAAAGAAAACAGCACTGTACTAAGTTTTGTAAACAAGCCTCAAACCCTTACAAAGGACGAATGACGTAGCTTGCTTCTCAAGGGAGCGAGTTCTCCACTGTTAGCTTTTATTGTGTCCACCTACTTAGCCTTCACCTCCAGCCCTTGATATCCATCAATTCGACTTTAACTCGTTCATACTCAAACTTAAGCGGGGACATAATCTCAGACGCGGTGGTTAATTGATCACCTTGTCCCAGTTTTTCTAAATTTTTGCAGTACTCTGAGAACGTGATTGCCCCTAGAGACGCGCTGCTCGATTTGAGAGTATGAGCGGACTGTTCTAACCCTGCTGCATCGCTCTGGACGATCGCGGTTTCCATCGCTTGGATTAACGTCGGAGTTTCGGTTAAGAAAATATCAATTAATTGCGCTAAACAGTCTGAGGCAGCATCTCCGATTGCGGCTCGAAAGGCTTGTAGAACCTCCAGGTTTAACGCCGCTTGACTCGTGGGTGCTGGTTCTATTGTCTCCTGTTTTGGCACAGACGGGTTCAAGACTTGAACTGATTCTTTAACGTGAATCGACTTGCTACTATCGCCTTCCATGGCATTAGCTGTCATGGCAACAATCCCAGCTCCCCCAGCTTCCTCAGCTCCCCCAGCTCCCCCAGCTCCCCCAGCTCC
This sequence comes from Coleofasciculus sp. B1-GNL1-01, assembly GCF_040220235.1. Taxonomy (NCBI): domain Bacteria; kingdom Bacillati; phylum Cyanobacteriota; class Cyanophyceae; order Coleofasciculales; family Coleofasciculaceae; genus Coleofasciculus; species Coleofasciculus sp. B1-GNL1-01. Next base: position 4,429 of record NZ_JAVJTO010000146.1, on the reverse strand, counting down.
CCCAGCTCCCCCAGCTTCCCCAGCTCCCCCAGCTCCCCCAGCTCCCCCAGCTCCCCCAGCTTCCCCAGCTTCCTCAGCTCCCTCATCCTCTCGTGGCAAACATTCATGCAACGCTCGAACCAATTCCTCAACCCGAATCGGCTTGCTAATATAGTCATCCATACCAGCACGAAGACATTTTTCCCGATCGCCTTGCATGGCATTGGCTGTCATGGCAATAATCCGAGGGCGGGCGGCTGTGTCCCAGGTTTGGCAGATGTGTTGCGTGGCAGTTAACCCATCCATGTCCGGCATGTGTACGTCCATGAAGACCACATCGTAGGGCTGACGCTGCAAGGCTTCTAGCACTTCTAAACCATTGGCAGCAATATCGGCTCGATACCCCATCCGTCGCAGCAGTTGTAGCGCTAACTGTTGGTTCACCATATTGTCTTCCGCGACTAAAATTCGCAGGGGTAGCCGCTGTGCCAAGGTAGCGTCAAGTTGGAGGGATTGGGTACGCGATCGCGTGATTTTGTGGGGTTGACCACTAAACACTTGAATTAATGTCTCGTAGAGTTGCGACTGCTTCACGGGTTTGTTCAGAAATGCCGCCAACTTCGCCTTCGCTAATCCCGATAGTCCTTCCGCACCCCCCAATGAGGTGAGCATCATTAACGGTAATTGCTGATACTTGGGCTGTTGGTGAATCGCAGCAGCCAGGGTTAAGCCATCCATTCCCGGCATTTGCATATCTAAAATTGCTAACTCGAAATCCTCCTCCTGAGCCATTCGCGTCAGCGCATCTTCCCCAGACTCAACCGTTTGGGGGATCATTCCCCAGGACTGGGTTTGCAGCGTCAAAATTTGTCGGTTTGTGGCGTTATCATCGACGATCAGGACTCGCCGTCCCGCTAGCTGAGGTTGAGGGGTGGAGATATTATCCCCCAACTCGGCAATAGACTCTGCCACAATCGTAAAATAAAACGTCGAGCCAACTCCCACCTGACTCTCTACCCATGTTGTCCCCCCCATCATTTCGCTGAGACGTTTGCTGATGGCTAATCCTAATCCTGTACCCCCATATTGGCGTGAGGTTGAGGAATCCACTTGACTAAAGGACTGAAAGAGCAGGGGAAGGCGATCGCCAGGAATGCCAATGCCTGTATCCTTAATTGCAAACTGAATCTTGTAATTCGGGCAAGTCGCAGCAGATATCGGTAACGCTTCAGTCCCGAATTCTTTGGCATTGACTTCAACCGTTACTTCCCCGTCCTGGGTAAATTTAATCGCATTTCCCAATAAGTTGACCAAGATTTGCCGCAAGCGGGTAACATCCCCGATAATTCGGTCGGGCGTCCCAGGTTTAATCAGATAAGCCAATTCCAATTTTTTCTGGGCAGCTCTGGGCGCCAGTAAGTCGAGGGCTTCTTCAATACAAGTTCGCAGATCAAAGGGGTGTTCTTCTAAATCCAGCTTGCCCGATTCAATCTTAGAAAAGTCTAGGATATCATTAATAATGACCAGCAGCGCATCACCGCAATTGCGAATGGTTTCGGTGAATTCCTGCTGCCGGGGAGTAAGTTGGGTATCTAAAAGCAATCCAGTCATGCCAATCACCCCATTCATCGGCGTGCGGATTTCGTGACTCATCGTTGCCAGAAAATCCCCTTTGGCGCGGGTGGCGGCTAAGGCTTCATCCCGAGTTCGAGCTAACTCGATTGCCGTCTGCTGTAACTGGGCTTCCGCTTGCTCACGCTCAATAATCCGCTGCTGTAACCCTTCCAGGGTTTGTTGCAGTTGACCCGCCATGCGGTTAAATGCGGCTTTTAGTTGCCCGATTTCGTCATTGTGGGTAATATCAGCACGGCGATTCAGTTCACCGTTAGCTAGGGCTTGTGCAAGTTCCGCTAACTCTTGCAATGGACAACGAACTTGTCGATTAAACAGGATAATCGTCACGGTTGCCAGCAAAATACTAATTGAAATGGAGGCAATTAACGTGGTGACTGCCGAGTGGTATAACTCTTGTTGAACATTAGCAATAGAATAGCCGAGGCGAATTTCTCCCAGGGATCGACCCCCAGAAACAATGGGTTTGCGGAATTCGCGCACGACGGGGTTCTGTGCGACAGCAGAAATCAGGGCAAGGAGATCACCTTCAGACGCCGTAAACTCCATCGCTTCTGCTACAATTGGTTCATCCTGATTGATAAACCGAGTTAACGGTTTTCCCTCTGAATCAAGAACGACGCTGTAGACAATATCATCATCCACATTGGTTTGTTTCATCAACCGTTCTAGAGTCAAAAAGTCCCAATCGAGAACGGCTTCTGGACTGACGGCGCTTAAAAATTCAGCCTGATCTTCGGCTCGTTGCTCAAGGTTGGTTAACTGAACAGTAAATCGTCTGTTGATCTGCAAAACGCCAAAGAGTAATTGGCTGACAACTAAGACACTACTGGCAATTCCCAGATAGCGGAGAGTAATGCTTTGATTCCACTTGCCTAATGTTTTCCGTTTGAGAGTCATCGTCGGCGTCTCTAGTACAGTTCCCGTTGAACTAAGGCTTGGCGTTCCAGCTTTTGAGCTTTAAGGTTTCAATTAGGCGATCGAGTTCGGAATAGTCGGCGGCTGGCGCAAATTTCTCTAATCGAGCAGCCGTTAAAGCAGGATGATTGGCGGGGATATTCAGCAGTGCATCCTTAACCTTGTCCACGAGTTGTGGGTCAGTATCCGGGAGCGCCGCCAAAGACCACTCTGGATAGAGCGCCGTGGTATGTTTGTAGTAGAAATTGTCGTTGGCTGGGTTAATAATTTTAACCTCATCGGTACTGTTTATTAATCCTTTGTTAACCATTTTTTCCAATTGCCCAGTCCGAACAAACCCGACATCAATTGTGCCATTGAGAACCGCTAATACAATGTTATCTTGGGATTTATTTTCTACAAAACTACTAAATTCAGTAAATGGATCGATACCGTTTTGCTGTAGATGATAGATTTGAAAAATACAACCCGCCGCAGCGGTTTCAAAATCCACGCAGGCGGCTGTCTTTCCCCGTAAGTCTTCCAGGGTTTGAATGTCACTATCCCGCTTGACGATAATTAAGGCACTAAATTCTGCACCCGTTTGGGGGCGAACATGGGTGGTGAGAAATTCGGTATTGTAGAGCCGACGAATTTGGACAGCAGCGAGGGGATTATTCAGGGTAAAATCCAGATTTCCCTCTGCTACTTCCGTAAATTGACTTTCCTGGGTTAAGGGTATCAATTCAACGGGACGACCCGTAACTTCAGAGAGATAGTTCAATAAAGGACTATACCGTTCGTTGACAGATACGGCACTATCAATAGCAAGAATTCCTACTCTGACAGGTTCTCCGGTGACGTGTTGCACAACGGTGGTTTCTACAGAGGACGTTGGTGGAGATTCAGCTATTTCCGTTTCCGTTCTGGCACAGCTTGTTAAAGGCAGGAGCAGACTGAGGATGAGCAAGCAGAAGGCTGAGGGTTGAGGACTGAAGGTGGTACGATTTCGGGTGTCTGCTTGGTGTTTGTTTTCATTGGTCATCGTCTTGTGGTGGGGAGAGGCAACAGGGAATAGGCAACAGTCGGGGACGCGGTAAGAGCGATCGCACGTAGTCGGCGGCTTGATTTAATTCCTGTTGCAATATCTGATTTTGACGCTGTAATTCTTCCTCTGCTTGCTTGCGTTCAGTGATATCATTGAGTGTGCCGGAAATTCCTCTGAGAGTCCCATTTTCATTTAAGAGTAGGCGGGCATATACTTCAATATAGGCTACCGTCCCATTTTTTGATAAATAGCGAACTTGGTAACAGCAATCTGGCGTTTGAGGGGTGAGTTCCTCTCCGGCTAATTTAGCCCAACTCGCTTCCAGCAAACGACGCACTCGTCGCCGTAACACGGGGGCGTGAATCGGTTTAGTCACATAATCCACCGCACCCGCTTCAAACGCCCGATCCACCGAGGTTTGGTCATCCAATCCCGTAATCATTAAAATAGGAGTGCGATCGCTACCCATCAAGGCTTGCAGTTTGCGGCAACAGGTAAAACCATCCATCTCTGGCATCATGGCATCAAGCAGTACCATATTCGGTTGTAGCTGGGCGTAAGTCGCAAGGCATTATTCTCCATTCTCTACTTCTTCGACTCTGTTACCCTCTTTTTCGATGATGTGACGCAGCATGATCCGCGTAAATCGGTCATCATCAACAATAAGAATCAAGGCAGAATTTGAGTGAATTGAGTGACTCATGCGATCGGTTTAAATATTAATCAGCTTAATTAAGCTGTTATGCATTTAAACTGTGATAAGAGCATTACCCTTATTTTTCAGTTTCCGCCCCCAATTAATAACTAGCTTGTCTTCATTTAAAAGTTGATGCAACAAAGATTCTAACTCTTCAATGGATTCAAAAAGCCGAT
>NZ_JAVJTO010000145.1:0-48276 GCF_040220235.1 Coleofasciculus sp. B1-GNL1-01 | reverse complement strand
GCGAGCAAGATGCTCAATGTAGCGAGCAAGATGCTCAATGTAGCGAGCAAGATGCTCAATGTAGCGAGCAAGATGCTCAATGTAGCGAGCAAGATGCAAAGCCTGCGGCATGGCTTCGCTAAACGCACTACGGCAAGGATTTCGCCATTGTTAATATTAAGGTTTAAATGCCGAATAGCTTAGGAGGATTAAACAGAAAGACTTGTGCTTCCTTATATAGCAAAAGGCAGAGGGCAGAGGACAGAGGGCAGAAGGCTCCAAGGGAAAAGATTGACTGGTCAAGGTTTCAGCATTTTGCTGTGTCCTAATCGCTCATGTAGACTGCTATAAAGCTCAGATAGGAAAAAAAACCCTCACCCCCTCAATACAACCAGCCCTTGGTCAAAAGAGGGGTTTTTCGGTATCTTTGATGTTACCGTTTTTCAGGAGATAATTGGACGACTGAACTAATGTTCTAGCGACTTTGAAAATCATCAATTTGTGTATTCTGGGGTAATGTTGTTGTATCTGAAACTTTTTCAAACACCGTCGCATTATTGAAGTCTTCAGGTCGTGCTTCTCCCGGAGTCGTACCCGCAATTTGTACGCGCATTTGACCCTCTGGAGTCATTTCAAAAATTGTCATTACAGTCGCCCCCTGCGCCAAGTCTATATTCAAACCCATCGGCTTGGTACTAGATTCTACCTGGTAACGCATTTCTAAAGCCTGTTGTGGTTCATCAGCAACAGGTGGGGCGGTCATGAAGAGTTTACCATCTGGCGTAAAAATCCAGGTAATCATTTGACCGGGTGCTAATTCCCCTCGCCATGTACCCGCTACATCGTCAGCCGTGACGTCTTTAGTGGATGCGATCACAACTTCAGCAACAGCGGGTGAGAGTAATGAATGAGAACGGACGGTTAAACCGAGGGTACTCAGAACACCCAAACACAGACCAGAAGCGAGAAGGCGACGGGGGGTAATAAAAGAAAAACTCATAAATGTGCCGTTGAAACTAGGGCTATCGTAGCATCACTTAAGGAAGCTGGAGTTTTGGGGTACAGGGGAGATGGGGAAGATGGGGAAGATGGGGAAGATGGGGAAGATGGGGAAGATGGGGAAGATGGGGAAGATGGGGAAGATGGGGGAGAAGATTCTCAATCAACAATCAACAATCAACAATTAACAAATGACACTTCAAGGCAGTTTTAACTGGGCTTGGGCGTTGAAAAACTGACGATAAATACCCTGAGTCACCAAGATTGTCGTGGTGAGGTTAGTTGTGGCAATCATAAACATGATTAAAATTTGGTAAGATGCCGCATTCAATGGGTCAATGCCACTTAGCAGTTGACCTGTAATGATTCCCGGTAATGTGACAATCCCCACCACCATCATTTGATTTAGGGTAGGAATCAATCCGGCGCGGATAGCATCCTTGCGGTATCCCGCCACGGCTTGTTGGGGGGTAGCGCCTAAACTCAGGTGGGTTTCAATTTCTAAGCGACTACTGGTAATTGTACTCACCAAGCGTTCACCTGCGATCGCTGATCCGTTCATGGCATTGCCCAAAACAATACCACCCAAGGGAATCAGATACTGGGGCTGATACCAGGTGTCCGGTTGAATAATCAGTAGATTGATATAAATTAACGTTAAGGCACTACAGAAGAAAATCGAACCGAATACCACCCAGAATAGTCGGGGAATTTTTTTACCAATCCGGTTACGGGCGGTAATTGCTGCAATGGTTAGCATTACCAGTAAAACGGCTAAAACCGCAAAGGGGTTATCTAAGGCAAAGACAACCCCCAGAAAAAACCCTACTACCAAAAGCTGTATCACCGTTCGCCCTGTCGCGATCGCTAAGGGTAACTCCAATCCTAACCCCTGCCAACTGGATAAACCAATCGCGATCGCCATCATGCCCAATCCCCAAACCAAATCAATGGGGTCAAGTTGAATATAAGCGTTCACACCGAGACTCTATCTCCTGTATCACCACCATCATGGACGATAACTATACCACCGCTCAAAAAGCAACCATTCAACAACTCAAAACCCATATCACCCAAGGGAAAGGGCAGATGACAGTTGTGGCAATGCGCTCGGATTACGAACGCGATCGCGAACGTTGTCTAACGTCTGTGGTATTTGTACCCAAACCCCTTACCCAGTCTATCAGTCAACGTATTATTCAACCCTTAAAACAGTTAGAACCAGAACATTTTTATTACACCCCTGACTTAATGCATTCCACCATTAAAAATGTTCGCACCATCCACACACCGCCCCTATTTACGCCAGAGGATGTGGTTCAAGCCGATCAAGTGTTTAAGCAAATTGTGCCTCAATTTCCCGTGTTCCGCTTCAGTTGGCAAGATCTCACTTTATTTCCCACCAGCGTGGCACTGATTGGTTATAGCAATCAAACCCTGCAACAGTTAATTCAGGCTTTAGACAAAGGTTTAAGCGATATCGGTGTCCCTGATAACAAAACTTATTTCTCCGATACCATATTCTGGGGCAATTTAACAATCTGCCGATTGATTCATTCTCCCACAGACGCATTCCGTCAGCAGGTTCAAGAATTGGCAACGGTTAAAATAGGCGAAATGCAGGTTACTCAGATTCATTTGGTCACCTGCAACTCCGTTTGTCATCCCCAGACGCGCACCCTTATCGGTACGTATTCTTTAAAGCAATAAGGATCTGAACATAAATTCTGTTCCCTGTTCCCTGTTACACACCGAGCGTGTTACCGAGCGTGTTGCCGAGCGAAGTCGAGGCAAGTCGAGGTAAGCCGAGGTGTTCCCTATTCCCTGATATTCCCTGACGAATGACAAATGACAAATGACAAATGACAAATGACGAATGACAATCTCTACGCTAGGATTTGCAGGAAGAGTAGGAAAAGCAGTGTGGAGAATAACATATTCGATTTAGTCATTGGCGGGTTAGCGATCGCGATTTTAGCCGGGGGGCTATTGATGCTGTTCACGGGAATCTTCGCTTTTAAAGATCAAGACAAGCAATAAGCATCGCTTATACCAAAGAAAACCCCCGCTAGTTCCGTCAATCTAGCGGGGGTAAAGCAGGGGGATTAGGGTGCATTCTGATTGGGTTCATCCCCCTTAAACAATAGTATGAACGCCTGATGTTGGTTTTCATGTTGGCGTTAATGTATAACTTTACAGGAAAATGGCTTTTTTTTGGCTTCACTAACTTAAACGCTTGTCTGGGTTCGGTGTTAGCGGGAGCCATCGAAGTTTTTATCAAATAGGGCTTCGATAAAGGCAAAACAGCCAAATAAGTAAGCCATCAAAATCAGTAGTTCTAACATAGCTAAAATCTCCTTGATTCACTCGCTCTAGGTTTAGGTTTTTTTCCGACACTCTCATTCTCCTCTAGGAGTGGGATACTTACAGTGCTATTGATCTAGAACATCGGTGATTAGTTTGGCAAAAAATGAGTGATAGTCAGCCATAAACTATGTGATCAAAGTCCGCCTAGATTATGAGATGTATCACGGGTTACATTAAATGATAGAGTTGGCTCATTCACGGGAATTAGGAAAGGGGTAATTAGAGTGAAAACGTTACGCATTCATGTCACGTCTCTAAAAAAGTCAACTCCTAATTTTTTGTAGCTAATGCTACATTTATTCAGTTCAGTCATCAGATTATTTACTGATGTCAAATCTGTTACATCGGAATTATATTTTTTAACGCAGAGGAACGCAGAGGTTTACGCAGAGGAACGCAGAGGGGGTTGAATGATTGGGGATAAAATTTTAGAGAATTTGGAACAAGAGATAAAATTGTAGAATAAGGGTAAGATTGATTACTAAAATTATGAGTAGGAACACCAGATATCGTGTCCCTACCAATGGTGGTTTTTAACCAACGATGTAGTCAGTGTGCAGCAGGCTGATTGGCTTGAAAGAAACTGGGGCTTAAGTCAAAGATAAATTCATGGGCTAAGACAAGTTGACCCTTTTGCAGATGGACGATTGTCACACCCTCACCCTGCATCTTTTGATTATCTCGATTCCAAAGGGTGGTGTTCCATTGCACGGCTAGCTCATTGGTTGCACCGATTGCCCAAATCCGCCCGACAAATATCTGTTTAATTTCAAAATTTACCTGAGGAAATTGCTGCCGGAATTGCTTAAACCAGGGGCGAATTTCACTCATACCGTGGAAGATACCACTCATTTCAGATTGTCCGGGGAAAATAAAGGTGGCATTTTCTGCCCAATTGTCCAGAAAGGCATCAATATCACCGCGATTGCGAGCGGCAAATTTTTCGCGGGTTTTTTGTTGGGCAATAATGGCTCCAATCATAGTATTGGCTCCGGGATAGGTTTGCAGACTGAACTCACCTTCAGTTTAAAACAGGCTCCCAGGGGACTGCATGACTCCAGCGACAGAAATAGAGTGGCTCAGTCGGGAAAGGATTGCGAGTTAGAATCAGTCGTTAGATTAGTCTTTTTAGGTGTGTTTGACCATCAACAGCGATTACACCAACCGACGTGCTAAAGATTCTTGGCACATTCCAGCCTAGTTCTTAAGCGCTTGCTTGTCGCCAGATCGTCTACGAGTCGCAGCGTTACTAAGGCGCGATCGTATTGTTTGGCTTCGGTATAGTTTTGAGCCAGTTGCAGCCAATAGAGTCGGTGATTTGACTGAGCCATATTAGCCATTGATTCAGGATCGTGTATAGGTAAGTTTTCACCACTTGCTTGTAGGTTTTCACCACTTGCTTGTAGAGTTTCGAGCGGTTTCTGGGCTAATGATAAAACTTCAGCCGCTTTTTCCTGTTGACCAATCGCCTGATATAAACCTGCGATCGAAGTCAATATCGATACTCGTTTGAGCAGAGGATGAATCGTGATGTAATCATCAGTGTTCTTAGCGATTTCTGTGGCTTGGGTGAGTAGCGTCGTGGCTTGACTGTTATCTCCCGCTGCCGTGTAATGAAGCGACAGTTGAGTCAGTACAGCCGCTTTGTAGTAAGCATCATTGATGGCTTCGACTATCGTTAATGCGGCGTCATATTGGTCGTTTTTTATATAATTTTCAGCAATTATCGCCAGAAAAGTTTCTCTAGATTCAGCATCTTTTATTGTTGCCACTATCTCAGATAACGGCTCCCTTGAGCTGACCTCTACATATTCCTCGGCAATATATTTTGGGGCAAAACTTTTTCGCTCCATCTCTTTGAAAAAAGGGATTAATTGCAGGGCTTGGCTATACTCACCTCGTTTTGCCTTTTGGATGATAATATCAAATAGTACATCTTGATTAGCATCCGGCAAGTTAATCGCTATTTGAGTCGCTTTATCCTCTTGTCCTGTCTGCCAATACTGTTGAGCAATTTTAGCTAATGTATGGCTGTTGATATCGGCAATTTTAGCAGCGCGATCAAGAAGTTCAACCGCTTGATTCTGTTGCCCAAATTCCCAATAGGATTGAGCGATGTTAGTGAGCGCTGATGCTTTAAAATTAGCATCCTCGGCACGGTTAACAATTTCCAGGGCTTGCTCTAGGATTGGCTCGACATTATCCGGCTGTTCCGTTGCTATCAACTTATCAGCAACTTCAACTAAAGCAGAAAATTCCGTAGACTCCTCCTGAATTGTCTGAACAACCTGTAGTGCTTGATCGAGTTGTCCTTGGGCTGCGTATTTACCCACAATTTCTCGTAAGGTTTGGGGGCGAAAGCCTTCTAGATGTTGGGCAATCTGTAACGCCTGATCGTATTGACCCCGCTTAATATATTCTCGTGCGACTTTGGCTAATTTACTGTCTTTAGGGAATCCGACTTCAATCGTGTCGATTAATTGAAAAGCTTGCTCTAGATTACCTAGCTCAGCATAGACTTCAGTGAGAGTGTCGAGGATGGAACCCTTTCTAAAATAATTAATATCAACTGTTTCTCGTAGTTGCTCAATTTGGGCTACGATATCAGCCGCTTGTTCCTTCTGGCTAGCTGCTGTATATTGGCTAGCAATATCCGTTAAAAAAGCAAGTTTTGCTTGCTCGTCTGTAGTTGTTTGAGTAAGTTGTAGAGCCGAATTGAGTATGGGTGTAGCGGAGGCGAATTCTTCTGCATCTATATAACCACTAGCCACCTGAAATAATAATTTGATTTTACTCTGGACATCTTCAACAGTTCGGGCAATTTCTAAGGCTTGTTCTAATACCTCAGAGGCTTTATCTTGATATCCGGCGGCTGAATATTGATGCGCCACCTTGAGTAACGCCCAGACTTGCGCCTCAGACTCCGGTTTAGAGTAAGCTTCACGCACCCAGCAAACTAGCGGAATTCCTTTATCAGTTGGTTCTTGGTCAAAGGGTTGATTGGCGGTTTGTTCGGATTTCATGGACTGAAAAAAGGGTAAGTTAGCCGTTTGAGAAAAATTTGAAGAGCCGACTAAAAATAAGGTTGTCAGATTTGTAATTAATAGGGATAGTAAGGAATTAAACATTAGCAAGGTTATCAAAAAAAACAAATATCCTAATTAGTTAACGCTAGATCAACCAAGTGTGTACGTTGGGTTGACGAAGGAAACCCAACACCGTCAAAGACTCGCATCTTCGACTACGAAATCTGATTACACGGATTGTCTAATTAGACGCTGTTGATAGTTCTACGGTAGGAAACTTGCACAAAGGTGTGGGAAAGGGTATGACATTTTTCAGATTGACCCTCTTTCGCCTTGAGCAATGGTGCGTTATGGCAGTACCAAGACAGGTTAGGACATTCTTTACTGTTCCCTGTTCCCTGTTCCCTAATCTCAACCGTTAACTTTAATTGTGTCCACCTACTTATTGAGTATCCACCATCAGCTTCAGACGCACAATCTGTTCGCCTGTTTCATCGAGGGGAACTTCAATCACGTCATTGGTAAGACGATCCAAACAGTTGAGGAGCGATCGCAGATGAGGGGTACTTGCCCCAGTATCGACGTATAATCGGTCGGATAGGCTACTCAGCCGTTTCCAGGTGGTGTAAAGTTTACCCACGCTTTGTTCCAACACAGATGCCTGTTTGACCAAATCAGCCGCCGTATTTAAGCAATCTAGGCGCAGGGCTTCCTGGAGTGCTAATTCCATATCCAACGACGAGTGCTGAATCGCTTGCACTTGGGCGGCGGCGTCGAGGTATTTTGCCAAGAAACGGGCGTCTGATGTGGTTTGTTTCACCGTATCCACATCAGGATTTGCCGCCACTTCCTCTTGTAGCGGTTTCAGATGGAGTTCTGGCAACTTCTCCATTTCTTTAACTAACGGTGCCAGATAACGGGCGGGCATGGTTCCGGCTGAGGCTTTTTCCTTGACTTCATCAGGGAGTAACTCTGAGGACATGGCTGTCCATTCATCGGCTAGCTGCTTCACCTCACGCCGCGTGATCCGATCGCCTTGTTGCGCCTTATCGCTAACCAGTTGTTGAACTTCGGGGGCAGATTTGGCAGTTTCCACAAATGCCCGTTTACTGAAATTGCGGATCGCATCGGGGTTAAGTTTGCCTTCGGCGAGGAGGGTATCGGCACTATTTGCCAGTTCAATCAGGGAATATGCCTGACTCTTACTAATTTCGCGACTTTTCAGCCAGTTGAGAAAGCCCGTACCGCGCCCATCACCGCCTTTTTTCTCGCGATCGCGCACCACACGCAGAATCCGCCCGCGCCAGATCTCGGTTTGTAAGTCGAAGCGATCGCACACTCGCCAAGCGTTATCGACGAGTTGCTGAAAGTCGTACTCCTGAATCTCCTCATCCTCTGGATCAGGAAGCTGGAAATTCAAATCAACGGGTTCTTCAAGGACAGCCGCGAGTTCGGCAGTGGATTCGGGGATTTCAACCATAGGGATGCTAATCGTCGAGCGATCAAACGGGGTGATTACAGCTTCTCAAATTATAGAGGGACGCCACCACTAGAGTAATAGGGGTGAGACTGGTGTGGGTAATGCACAAGATATGCCAATCGGCAAGGATTCAGCTCACTTTTTTGGCATCAATTATGCTATGCCTATAGTAAGGTTGGCTACTCCCCTGTTCCCGTTATGCCCCAGGATTTTTCGGGTCAAAATCTCCAAGGTCGTTCATTTCGTTATTTCGTTATTTTTATCCGCTTTATCAGGATTCATTTTGGAATCGCCGGAACTCTTGCTATACCGTAGGTTAGGTACTATCTATCAGCTTTAAGTTAGTACCATTCGGATTAAAAGTTTTAGTCCACTTTAGTGGACTTGAGCTTTTAGCCCGGAGTTTGAACTCCGGGCGGGTGTCGGGGATCGGATAGAAGGCTGGCGACTGACGATAAACAGGGGTTGATTTTTCTAGGTTGCGGTAGTATCTCTAGGAGGAGAATCATCCCGCACGCGATCGCGAATAGAGTCTTGTTGTTTCCCTAATGATGACAGCTTCAGGTTATGACTACATTAAACCCTACAATTCCCGTTGATTCCGAACACCTAAAGACGATAAGTATCTTTGATCTCATTCCTCCAGAAGTTCTTCAATGGATTAATGATTTATCCTGGGAAGAGCGACGCTATGTTTTATCGCTGTGTCATTTAATCTGTACGGTTCCCTTAGATAAACAAGCAGAATTTTTAGACAACTATACAGCAGACAGCTTAGTGTTAAAACTTCTCCAAGAGCAAGCCCCTAAAGATTGGGTAACTCGCTCGTTCAAAAAACTACATATCAAGCAAAAACTCACGAATACTGTATTAAAAGGCTATATTAAACAGTATTACATTCATTCGACCCAAGACTTACGCTCCAAACCTGATCGCGACATCAAGTATTTAGAATCTGTTCTCCATCTCATTAATGATCCCGAAGAGCGGAATAATCTATTTCATTACATCTTAGGTAGTGAAATTATCAAAATGCTGTTCCAAATGAGCTGGCTGCAACATGAGCGATTTTATCGTTTACAGAAAAACCAGGAATATTTTATTAACCATTATATTAAGCCCATTCAACATACCCATCGCTTGAATGGTCTGATTGTCCCTAAAGACGAAACCCTTTTCTTTGCTAAGCGGGATTACTTTATCAAAAAGCCGGATATTAGAGACAAACAATTAACTGAGTTACTAATGTCTACCTTTACAACCGCTCAAGTCAGTAACCTTGGCTTTTTTATTAGCCATAATCTTGATTTTGTTATGTTTGACTATGACTCTATTTTTAACTCAGAACCAGAATGCATTTTTCTTTGCTGATCAGGCTTAGACGTTGACACCCTAATTTTCAGTTATTGATGTCATCTAGACTGAAAAAGTCTAAGGATTGTAAAAAAAAATAAAGCTTCTCCTCTGATATCTAAATTTTTCCATAGAAAGACTTGACAGACAGGGTTAAGTAATTGTCTAATAAATCACTAAGAGACTGGGACTGATATATTCAAGGGCGTGGTGAAGGGTTGAATCTAGCCTAATGGCTCTGTTAAAGAATTTGGCTATTGTTTAAGAATTGTAATCAAAGCGGAGACGGAACAGATAAGCGATCAGTTGGCAGATCCGCAAAGATGCTGTTAAATTGATTATTTACCTGACCGTGACTGCTAAAACCTTTGTTTATGATAGTTTCAACGATGCTAACCAAGAACTCGAACAGTCTAGAAGAAACTCAAGGGATTGGCGTCCTAGAGAAGATTACATTAGCTGTAAAAAAATGGGCAAATACCCTTCCCTCAGATCAGCGAAAGCATATTATGTCCCTTTGTTATTTAATGTGTGCGACTTCACCAGAAATGCAAGCTGAGTTGACGGGTTTTTTAGATGATTATGTAGCTGATAGCTTGGTGGAAGAGATTTTGCAAGATCGAATCCGCCTTCAGCTAGTCACCAAGTATTTGCGAAAATTCTGTATTGAAAAAGAACTCAATCCTTTGGTGTTAAACAGCTATATCGAACAATTTTGTATTCATTCAGCACAAACGTTACAAAAAGAACCCGAACTCTATTTAGAGTTTGTGCTGCGACTGATTCACAGTCCAGAAGAACGTCATAATCTTTTCAATTATATTTTGGGCTGTGAAGTGATCAAAATGATATTTCAGATGAGCTGGCTACAACACGAGCGATTGTATCAGCTTCAGAAAAATCAAGAAAGTTTTATCCGAAGTTATATTAAGCCTATCCAATATGCTCATCGAATTAATGGGATTGTTGTACCGAAAAATGAAAAGGTATTTTTTGCTAAGCGCGATTACTATATCAAGCAGCCCAATGTTTCTGAAAAGAAACTCCTTGAATTAGTTTTATCTACTTTCACCCATCAAATAATCCTAAATTTAGGATTTTCCATAAGCTGTAATCTGGATTTTTTGACGTTTGACTATGACTATATCTATAGGAATGAGGAACCGGAGTGTATATTTTATGCCACTGTTTAAAAGTTTATGACTGCCAAAAATCCTTTGATGACCAGCAAGCTAAGAGTAGCGATAAGGGTTACGGCTATAAGTAACCCTAGCAAAAGCCAGACCAGAAAAAACCAATCCGTCTGTTTTTCAGGTTGAGGACTATCCCAATACGTTTCCAGCAGTTCGATATTTTTAGCATTTGCTTTCCAGGTTGCATCAGCAATATCGCCCACGACGGGTACAGAACCAATGACTGTATCCAAAAGAATATTAATAACCATTTGTCCTAATAGCGATCGCGGGATACCTATCCGTGCTGCTTCGATTACGATATAGGCAGAGAAAGCTGTTCCTAAAAAATCACCTGCCCCGGGTAACAAACCTAACACAGGATCTAGACCGAAACGCCATGGTGTTCCCGGAATGGGAATGGCATTGTCAAGCAGATGGCTTAACCGACGCAGACGCCGGAGAGTAGACGTTTTGGAATTATGAGTCATTGGATTTTGGATTCGGATATCTCAGATATTGCTTTTAACTCAGGTTTCTCAATTGAGCGCTCTTTAGCCGCTTGCATTGCTTCTCCTACTGTAAGATTAAGTTGATCTCCTAATAAAAGTACCAGAGATGTCATATATAACCAAAGCTGTAAAACAATCACTGCCCCCAAAGCGCCATAAATTTTGTGATAATTGCTGAAATTCGACGCCACATAATTCCGAAACACGCCAGATACAATCGCCCATAATACGGCAGCTAAAACGGCTCCCGGTATAATCGGGTTTCCCTGACGCCAGTGGCTGATGCCAAAGCGGTAGATAATCGCAAAGACGATGGCAACTAAGCTTAAGGCAATCAACCAACTTAAAAGCCGTAAGAGGGTCAACAAGATCACAACAATACTTTTATATTCCACCAAGTTGACCGCCCAGTTACTAATAAACAAGATAAATGAGGCGATGAATAGGAGTAAAACACTGCCTAGGGTCAACCCCATAGCAATCAATTTAGCTTTCCAAAAGGGTCGAGTTTTTTCTGAGGGAATTTGATTAATTTGGTCAAGGGCATTCATCGCCGCATTCAGCGCCCCCGAAGACACCCAAATTGCCATAATGAAGCTTAAGGAAAATAAACCGCGATTGTCTGTGAGGTTAATTCCCTCGGCAAAATTACGCATCAGTTGCATCGCCTGTTCTGGCGCGACTTCACCGAGTTGATCGGCTGGATTCGTCCAGGGGAAAAATTGTTTGAATAACTCAATCACGGTGAAAATCACCAAAATTGCGGGAAACAGGGCTAACATGGCGTTATATGCCATCTGAGAGGACAAACTCAAGAGCCGATGTTTTAAGGCACGACTGACGGTGATTCTCAGGGTTGCCAGATTCAGATAACGAAAAAAATGTAAGAAACGGAGTAGACGGGGACGTAGCATAAGGGGTGGGCTAGCAGTATCGTTCACCCTTACTGTGCCAAATTTTTAGACCCTTAAATATAAACAGGAGTCAGTATAGGGATCTACACAACGCCCTATTTGTCCAGAACCCCCTACAGGAGCAGTCTGCGATGAGCAACGATGTCAGACAATGGTTAGCCGAAATCAAGGAACTCAAACAGCAACTTGCCGATAGTATTCGCGATCGCGATGCTGCCAATGAATCTGCGGCTAACTGGCGTCGCCTCTACAATACTGAAGCCCAGCAACGCCGCACTGAAGCCCGACTCGCCCAACAACAGCTCGACGCCCTCACACTTGAAGTTCAGCAACTGCAACAGGAGAAGGCTCAATTAAAAGCTCAAGATCCTGACGCTACCTCTGCTATTGAACAGGAGGTGGCAAAACTGCAAACCCTAGAACAGGTGCAACAAAAACTGATCCAGGTGATGATGGAGCGCGATCGCCTGATCAATGCCTTAAAAATCGAGCAAGCTAATCACGCCCAAACCCGCAACAGCTTAACCGCAGTCATTGGCGATACAATTGACCAGTTGACTAAGCAACGGGGTACGGCAGAAAAATGAGGGATTCATCATTCAGAATTCTCGGCTGATTCATGAAAAAGGTAACAATTTTGTAATCAGCTCCCCCCCCTCCAGGCAGAGGCATGATCAGGTCTCTGGATAGAATAGCGAAAAATATCGAGAGAATCCCTTTCATCCTTAAGGAGTATTTTTCACCGGAACTTGCTTCTGTGAAGAAACCTTGATTTTTTAGTATAGCTCCTTAGTATAATTTACATTTCGGCTCATTTAATGAGATAATAGGATTGTGAGGTAAAGAACGGAAAAAACTTGAAAATAAAGGGGGAACTTATGAAACATAAGATTCTAGCAATGATAACCTTACTGACTCCCCTAGTGTTCGCTAGCTCCGTCAAAGCTGAAAATCCACTTCATGTGCAACAGTTATTATCCACTGGAGCCTGTGCAAACTGCGATCTATCGGGAGCCAATCTCAGAGGTGCCCATCTGATTGGCGCTGACTTGAGAGAGGCAAATCTGCAAGGTGCCAACCTGAGCCACGCGAACCTTGAAGGTGCTGATCTACGCGAGGCAAATTTGGCAGGGGCGAATTTGACAGGCGCTTTTGTCACCAATGCGGATATGAAAGAAGCCAATTTAAACCGGGTTGATTTTACAGAAGCCACGATTTACGATGCCAACGTCTATGGCGCATCAATGCAGGATATGACCATCAGTAATGCTGACATATTCTACACAGGCATCGGTGTAGGGGGTGAAGGAGCAGAAGACGTCGTTCCAGATTGGTATTAATCAACTGACTCCTCTAAGCAAGATCCCCGACTTCTTGGAGAAGTCGGGGATCTGTTCTGTGTACCTCGCTTGAAAAGCGCTGTATTAATTTTCTCCTTCTCCTTAGTCCGCGTAGGCGGACTAGGCGGACTACCCTTCGGGAAGGCTTCGCATACATTTGTGTAGCAGCGATTTCAATCGCCTCCTCTTGCTTGACTTCTCGCCGATTATGCTAAAACCTCTCCCACAGCTACCCGCATACCATTGACAAAATCCCAAGCAGACTGAGCGCGTTTACCCGCTAGCTTAACGTCGCGCAGTAGCAACAATCCTTCACCTGTTTGAATAATCAGTCCAAGTCCCTTAATAATACTCACCACTTCTCCGGGACGCCCAGAGGCTTCTCGTACAGACAACCATTGTTGCTCCGGAATCTTTAAATCTGTAGGTAACTGGGGAAAGTAAGCCTCTCCCAGAGGAGCAGTCGCCAGGATTTTCAGTGATTGATCCCGAAATGAGGCGACACAATTCGGTATAAATCCTCTGATCTGATTGTGTATTTCTATGGCAGATCGTGACCAATCGACAGCATAATCGGACTTTTGAATCAAAGGTGCATAAGTAGCTTGGGAATTATCCTGGGCGATGGGTTGAACATCCCCTTGGTTTAACTTCAGCAGCGTTTCGATTAACAAATCCGCCCCCAAATCCGACAGTCTTACAGCTAACTGATGGGCATCGTCTAATAGCCCAATGGGTGTGTGAGCCTTCAGTAACATCGGTCCCGTGTCCATCCCAGCATCCATAAGCATCGTAGTAATGCCAGTTTCGGTTTCGCCCTGATACAAACACCACTGGATTGGGGCGGCTCCCCGGTATTTCGGCAACAGTGAACCATGGACATTCACACAGCCGAGTCTGGGCATATCGAGAATTTCTTGAGACAGAATCTGTCCATAAGCAACAACGACAAATACATCTGCCTCGGCTTGTTTGAGTTGGCTCAGGGTTTCTGTATGCTTTTTCACCCGTTTGGGTTGCCAGACGTGCAGTTGATGAGTTAGCGCCAAGGTTTTTATGGGTGAAGGAGATAGTTTATTTCCCCGCCCTCGACGTTTATCGGGTTGAGTTACTACACCCAGAACATTAAAGTCTGAATGGTTGATTAAGCGTTCTAAAGCAGGTACAGCGAATTGAGGCGTACCGAAGAAAATAACGTTCATTTTAACTTTCAGGCAAAAACTGACGAATGACAAATGACGTAGCTTGCTTCTCGCGATAGCGAGTATGACGAATAACAATTTTACTCGACAGCAATTTCAATTCGGCGATTGCGTTGCTGATTCGCATCGGTATCATTTGCCACAAGGGGACGAGTTTCACCATAACCGACAACTAACCATCGGTAGTCATCCCCCAAAGCACGAGCGAAATATTGCTCCACAGCTTTGGCATAACGAAATGACAGTTCGCGATTATCCTCAGGTTCACCCTGGCTATCTGTATGAGCGGCGATGCGGATGGTACTTGACGGATAGTTACGTAAATCTGCAATAATTTTGTCTAAAATCAAGCCTGCTTCTGGACGCAGTAGGCTGTTGTTGCCCTCAAATAAAACATCACTCGGTAACGTCACCTTCAAGGTTTGGCTAGAACCGAATGAGTCCGATGAAGCTGCCATTACAGTGGCATTCGGATTATTCCCATTGGATGTTGCCTCTTCAGGGGGAGGTTGAACGCCGTCAAGTTGCAGCGCGATCGCTTGCAATCGGGCTTCTAAGGATTCATTGGGGCGACTACTGCCCAGTTGGGCTTCTAAGGTGGCAACTCCCTCACTCAATGATCGCAGTTGACCTTGCAGTTGGGTAAGCTGGGCTTGCACCTGTTGTCTCTGTACAGGAGTAAGTTGAGGTGGCGAACCTGTCGGTTCTGGTATCGATGTTGGGGTAGTATGGGGAGAAACGACTGGCATCTGCTCTTCAAAATGGCTTGCCATTTTGAGGAAAAAGGGTTTTTCTGGGTTGGTTCTGGGATAGAACGTGGCAAGGACAATGCCCACAATTAGGGCTACGCCGCCACTGACGCCCAATAATAGCACTCGGAATATAAAAACGAGAAACCAAGGGCGTTGAGACCTCACAGAGGCAGAAGTCGTTTTGTCTGCTGAATTAGCGGATTGAATCACCGATTTTCCTGAATTTTATTCAGACCTTAGAAGAATAACACCAATACATCCATTAATTCGATCATGCCACTTGCCAGAAGTTTATCACCACCTCTAACTAGACAAGGGAGACGGGGAGACGAGGGAAATGAGGGAGATGAGGGAGATGAGGGAGATGAGGGAGATGGGGGAGTTAACTCAAAACTCAAAACTTTTCCCTAATCCCTAATCTCCAGGCATAAGTGAAAACTTTCGTAAAAAGGTTGAGTTGTAGGGTTCCTTAGCTTGATATACATAGACTAAAGAACACTGCCATAGTTCCCAAAACGTTGCTCCTCACACAAGACGCACCGTTTAGCAACCTCACCTATATCGATGTTCAAAATAATAGTCCGCTTATTCAGATGGTTTTATTCACAACCATACCTGTTACTGTTCGCTCCTTGGCTACTGATGACTTCTAACGTATCTACCCAAGCTCAACAGGCTCATACGCCTGAACCCACCCATGTCCCTCTAGGAATAGATCCATCGGTGTCTTCTTCTCTAGCGAATCCCGACGTGACTGAAGAAACTGCTCCCGATATGATTGAGACCGTAGAGCCGATTGATCCTCTCGATAGTCCTCATCCCGTCCCTTGGAATTGGGTGTTGACGACTCAAGCGGAACTAGCCGCGAGTGATACCTTTGGTTTACGCTACTACCGTAGCCAATCATTGATTTCTCCAGACGGTCAATATGCCGCCTATAGCCGCATTTCCATGCAAGGGCAACCTGAATTCTATCGCAGCCGGGTTACCAGCGTGATGTTCCTAGAAGATTTGCAGACCGGGGATTTGCAAACGCTTACGGCATCATCTCCCTTATCTGATAATCCTTTAGTCAGTAATGAAGATGCGGATATGCCAGGAACATTCGCCATTTTGCTCCCCGTGTCTTGGTCTCCGTCTAGCGATCGCCTTTTAGCAAGACAGTTTGAAGGGCTGTTCAGTACATCCTTTGCTTCGGATTATGCGGTGATTTGGGATCGCCAGAAAAATCGCACGTATACCGTCGCCCCTGAACCCATTGACTATACCCATGCTGTCTTATTGGGGTGGAGTCAAACCCATTCCGATCAGGTTCTGTTTCGCGTCGGTGAACTAGGTGAAGAACGTTGGCCCGTGTTGTCCGTTGATTTCCAAGGTGAAACCAACCTCGCCTTTGATGATGAACCCATTGTGTATGGTCAAGTCGTTAACCAGGTTTGGACGGGACCCCAAGCACGTTGGTAAACAGAAGGGAGAGTGGGGACAAGCCACCTTAGCGGTAGGGGCAATTTATGAATTGCCCCTACTCCTCTTTAGCCGAAAGAGTTAGGGGATCACCTAGAGTCCGAATTCTGACTATTAGAATCCGCTTGCTTCGATTCTGAATCCCCTTCTGTTTCCGAGTCGTTATTATCCCTCGGAGGTCGATTATACCGCCGATTTCGGGAAAAATTTCCTGTCGTCTTGCTTTTTCGGAACTTACGAGCGTAAGCTTCGTTTCGTTGCGCCTTTTCTTTTTTAGGATTGCGGCGCTTTGCCATGTTGACCTCTTGATAAAAAACGATATCTGTGTCTGTTACCCTAATCCCCCGCTTTCTGCCTCGTCCAGTGTCTAAGCAATAGGGGGGGGTAAGCTGGGGCTTGTCTATAGTAGCAGTGTTACACCATCCAACCCAGTTTGTCCCATCCTAGTGTATCTTGGCAGGAATTTTCAATGATGCCCATCATGTCTGAATGAAAAGAATCAGATTATGATAACAGTTTGTAGTCAGTCATTTACCTGTTCCATAACCATCTGAATCCATGGGTCGTATTTGGTATTTTGTCCAAACGGTATTGGGGATTATTTTCCGCCATCCAGTCCTCGGTACAAGTATTATCCCTGTTTTACCCGATGGACAAATTGTACTGATTCGGCGTCGTGATAACGGAAAATGGGGATTACCTGGAGGGATGGTGGACTGGGGTCAAGACATTCCCACAACCGTGCGGCGGGAGTTGGCAGAAGAAACGGGACTAGAGTTGCTGGCAATTCGCCGATTGGTGGGAATCTACTCAGCCGCCGATCGCGATCCCAGAGTTCATTCGGTTTGTGTTGTAGTCGAAGCGGAGGTTCAGGGAACGATGCAGATAAACGATGTGTGGGAAATTACAGCAGTTCAAGCCTTTGAGCGTGCAGCGATCCCCATGGGCAACCTGAGTCACGATCATGGGCGACAGTTGCAGGACTATTTTGATGGTAAAACCACTGTTGCCTAATGGTAAGTTTTGAGAGCTAGACGTAGCCTGCTACTTTAAGTGTTGAGTTTGGAAACACCCGGCAACTAGGATGAATTTAACCTTACGCAATTCCCGTATTAAGCTACCTTTGGGGCAAGTCTTTTGGCGTGAAGTGGGTACTGGACCCACTCTTATATTTTTACATGGGTCTTGGAGCGATAGTAGTCAGTGGCTACCCCTAATTGAGTACCTGCATCAAGAGTATCACTGCTTTGCCCTTGACTTATTGGGATTTGGTGACTCAGAAACGCCGAAACTGCACTACTCGATTCAGGTTGAGGTTGAGTGTTTGTTTAACTTCATCGAGGCGTTACACCTCCCCCAAGTCTATCTGGTGGGTCATTCTTTAGGCGCTTGGATTGCCGCTAGTTATGCGCTGCGTCACCCGGAACAGGTTCAGGGACTGGTGTTATTAGCACCTGAAGGGATTCGGGGAGATGGAAACTGGAAAAATTGGCAGTGGCTAAGGTGGTTAGTCGGGCGTCCTCCCCTTGCCTATACTATTCTGCGATCGCTCTTACCTCTAGCGCGGATGTTTGGGCGTCACAAAGAGATTGAGAGAGCGTTAAAACAGCGACAACAATTGCTGCAATCCCCGACAGCTTGCCAATTGTTGTTCCGGCGACGGCGCCTGGAAATTCAAGCCGAATTATTACACGAACATTTACCCGACTTAGATATACCCACGTTGATTCTCCAAGGAAGACAAGACTCCCTTGAGGTGATTAACCATGCTCAAACTTATGCCAACCATAGTCCTAATACTAAATTACAGATGATTGACCAAGCCGGAAATGACTTAGCGGAAACCGTACCGGGAATTGTCGCTCAGCATATTGATTATTTTGTTAAATATCAGTAGAAGGGTAGGAGAGTAGGAGGCTAATGCTCCCTTCCTCATAACTATGGGTACGATAGACGCATTTGCCCAGCCGGACATGGTATCATTCATCATTTCAAATTCGGGTTAGCTACCCCCCTTATAACCCAGTCCGCGCAGGCGGACTTTGTTTGTATAGCAGCGATTTCAATCGCCATGACAAAAAAGGTTTTTCAAGCAGATTTGGTATCATTCATCATTTCAAACAATGTCAATTGCTCTCTGGCGAGTTCCCCTATCTCGCGCCCTTCACCGCAACCGCAGTTTACCTTATGCTCGATACTTTCAACTGGCAACTGTTTCTCCAGATGGGTATCCGGCGAATCGCACCGTTGTGTTTCGGGGCTTTTTCGATAACTCCTTAAAAATTATTACCGATGTTCGCAGTCAAAAAATTGAACAAATTAATTATAATGCTGGAGCAGAAGTCTGCTGGTATTTTCCCAAAACTCGCGAACAATTTCGGTTAAAAGGTCAGCTTCTTTTTGTGGGAGAAGATTATCCCGAAGTGACCTTAAAAAATGAGCGTCAAACAACCTGGCAAGGGCTTTCTGATGCAGCGCGTGTGCAATTTGCTTGGTCGAATCCGGGTGAACCCAGAGTAGAGGGTGATCCGGCGTTTTCCCAACCGCCACCTGATCCAGAGCAACCGTTGCCTAATTTCTGTCTCCTATTGCTCGAACCTGTAGAGGTTGATCACCTGGAATTGCGCGGTGATCCGCAAAACCGATGGTGTTATACTCAAGAGTGCGATCGCGAATGGATCACGCAAGCGATCAATCCTTGAGTCTTTAATAATTGTAGTAAGCCTAGAACTAAAGTTCTGGCTTACAGCTTAAACCCGTTAAAACGGGTTGAAAGACTTACCCAGTAAGCTCCATTCTTACTTGAGCTTTAGGTTTCGTCAATTTATTTACTGGCGTTCAAGTGGGCAAAATTTGGCTTAAGTCAATCTCAGCTTGAAAAATCTCTTGTTCTTGGGGATTCAGGCGCAGATACGTATCCACAAACCCATAAATTAACTGCATCCGTGTGGGATCAAGTCTTAAAGCTAGCATAGCTGTGCTACCGGATGACAATTGTACAAGCGTGCAGTTTAATCAAGAATGGGTATAGGTCAGGGGGTTGGCTGCTGTCGTGCGATCGCGCATCTACCAACTGACCTTCTGGCTGTGTCACAATTAACCCAAGTCTCGTCAATACCAACTTGCCTTATGTACAAGTTTCAGAAGTCCCCTAGTTTCAAGAAGCCGTAAGTACCAAAGCGATAGTGGAATTAACATGACACTGGATTTACGCAAATTTTTTCAAGCCACTAACCCCAGCCGGACTTTAGCTGTGGAAAATGAGCAAGATCAAAAGTACTATATTGATTTTTCGTCAGTGCGGGGTGGCAAGATTATTGAGGAATTGAAGGATAACATTACGTTCTTCTCGCCGGATACGCCAACCTGTGAGTTGTTTACAGGACATATTGGTTGCGGTAAATCAACAGAGTTGTTACGGCTCAAAGCCGAATTGGAACAGGACGGGTTCCATGTGGTCTATTTCGAGTCCTCTCAAGACCTGGAAATGGGTGATGTGGATATCGTTGATATTTTGCTGGTGATCGCCCGTCGAGTGAGCGAAAGTTTGGAAGAGAAAGGTTTTAGTCAAAAAGCGGGATACTTTAAGAATTTATTCGGTGAGGTTAAAGAAATTTTACAGACACCGATGCAGGTATCCGATGTGAAATTTTCGGTAGGTATTGCTGAAATCACCTCCCAAACCCAAGCAAGTCCGAAGCTTCGCGATAAGCTAAGAGGATATTTGGAGCCGCGTACCCGTGCGATTCTAGAGGCAATTAATCAGGAACTGCTGGAACCTGCACAGAAAAGACTAAAGCAAGAGGGTAAAAAAGGATTAGTCGTAATTGTCGATAACCTGGATCGAGTGGAAAGTACTCAGAAACCATGGGGACGCCTCCAGCCAGAATATCTCTTTGTGGATCGAGGAGAGCAGTTACGTCAACTCAAATGCCATGTTGTTTACACTATGCCACTATCCTTGGTGTTCTCGAATGAGGCGGGCAGACTAGCCCAGCGATTTGGAGTATATCCTAAGGTACTACCAATGGTGCCTGTGCGGTTGCGAGACCAGAGTGAATGTAGGGAAGGTCTGGCACTGTTGCGACAGATGGTGCTAGCTAGAGCTTTCCCCGATGTCGCTCCAGAGCAACGGATTAGCTTAATCCAAGAGGTATTTGATAGTTCTGACACCTTAAACCTACTATGCCGTGTCAGTGGTGGTCATATCCGGAATTTACTCAGGTTGCTTTATGACTGTATCCGCAGAGAAAAAGGATTACCCCTCTCTCGTAAGAGTTTAGAAGAGGTTATTCAAGCACGTCGAAATCAGATGCTTCTGACAATTGAGGAGGATGAGTGGGAGTTACTGCGCCAAGTAGTCAAACGAAAATGTGTGAGTGGAGATCTAGGATACCAAACTCTGATCCACAGTTTGTTTGTATATGAGTACCGGGATCGAGATGGATCTTGGTTTGATATCAACTCCATCTTGGCACAAACAGAACAATTGAAGCCATGAATGAGCTGTCCCAACAATCTCAAAATGTTTCCGACAATGAAAAGTCATTGCAGGAATTGGCTTGGACTATTACCATGTCTGAGGGGCAATTTTCCATAATCTTTACCAAGTGCAACTATTCTGCATTGCGTGAGCAAATAGTACAGCGACTGAAGGAAATCTGTTCAGTCAAAGTTCGAGAAATTGTTCTCGATAGATCTGTTACAAGACTCTACTCTACTATCCGAGATGAATTGAGCAATGAACAGCCAGCCGCTGTGATGGTTTTTGGCTTAGAGTCAGTGAGCGACATAAATCAGGTGCTGACTTTGATGAACCAGGTACGCGAGGAGTTTCGCAAAAGTTTTCCTTTCCCCTTAGTTTTGTGGGTCAATGATGAAATTCTCAAGAAGCTGATTCGGTTAGCCCCTGATTTCGAGAGCTGGACAGCGAGTCCCATTAGTTTTAAGCTTACCACTAATGAGTTAATCGACTTCCTTCAGTCAATCACAAATCGTGTATTTTCTGCTGTTTTGGATACTGATGCAGACCAGTTTTTACCTAATGCCGTCATCATCAAGCCTCTCAACTGCTCAGAACTAGAGTCAGCGCAGAGAGAGTTACAAAATCGAGGACAGGAATTAGAGCCAGGATTACAAGCGGGTTGGGAATTTTTCCTGGGTCGAAATGCTTATGTCAATGATCAGCTAAACGAAGCTTTGGCTCATTATCAGCACAGCCTCGAATTTTGGCAGCAACGTACACATTTAGAACGCCAGGGTGTGCTGTTGTTCCATATAGGGTTATGTTATCTGCGTAATGCCGAACTGGATGGGGCAGAACGCCAGCACCATTGGCAGAAAGCGCGGCATTATCTACAGCAATGCATTACTATCTTTGAACAGGCTCAACGTCCCGATTTAGTTGCCAAGTTTACTGGTCAACTTAGCGAGGTATTACAGTGCTTGGAAGCTTGGAGCGATTTACAGACTTTTGCCCAAAACTCCCTGAAGCTTCATCAGACCTATGGTAGTCCGATAGAACTCGCTCGAGATTATGGCTTTCTAGCTGAAGTAGCTCTAAATCTATCCAACTGGGAGGATGCCCGCCAACTCTCTCAGCAAGCACTACAGACCTTGGCAAATGCTTCAGAAGAACAATCACGCGATCAATGGTTATATCGATTGCTTTTGGCAAAATCACAACGACATTTAGGTCAACAGGAAGAGGCAAAAAAGAACTTAAAAATAGCCAAATATCAAGGTAACCCTAGAGAAGATTTAAAGCTCTATATTTATGTGTTGGAAGAGTTGCGATCACTCTATTCAGAACAATGCCAGTATCTAAAAGCTTTTGAGATAAAGCGAGAGCGGCGTTCGATTGAAAGACAGTATGATTTGGTGGCTTTCGTTGGTGCAGATCAGCTACTGTCTCCGAAATTGATGAAGTATCAACAAGCTGAAACCCACAAGTTAATTGCCCCAGAATTAGCGGCGTCTGGTCGCTCCCTAGATGTCGAGCGTTTGATTGATAGAATAAGAAGGTATGACTGTAAATTAACTGTACTTCATGGGCAGTCAGGAGTTGGTAAAAGTTCGCTATTGAATGCAGGATTAGTACCTGCACTAAAACACAGAACCATAGAGTCTCGCGATTTTTTGCCCGTTACAGTACGAGTTTACACTGATTGGATCACAGTATTGGGGAAATCATTAGTGGAGGCGCTTGAGGAAAAAAGTATACGCTTACCTTCCCTACTAGATTCCGAAGAGGTTATCCTTGCACAGTTACGAGCAAATGAAGATCGTAATCTACAGACAGTCCTAATTTTTGATCAGTTTGAAGAGTTTTTCTTTGTTTATACGAACCGAAACGAGAGACGGCTATTATTTGAGTTTTTAAGGAGTTGTCTAGATCTTCCTTTTGTGAAAGTAATCTTGTCTATGCGAGAAGATTACCTTCACTACTTATTGGAGTTAAATCGTATAATATGTTTTGATATAATCAACAATGATATTCTCAGTAAATATACTCTATACCACTTAAGTAATCTTCGTCCTGAAGATGCGAAAAGTCTTCTTATAAGTCTAACAGAACGAGCTAATTTTTATTTAGAACCTGCTTTAGTTGACCAATTAGTCCATGATCTGGCAGGTGAGCTAGGAGATGTGCGTCCCATTGAGCTACAGATAGTAGGGTGGCAACTACAAGCTGAAAATATTACAACGTTAGCAGAGTACAAAGAACGTGGCTCTAAGGAAAGACTGGTCAGACGATTTCTAGAAGAAGTAATTGAAGACTGTGGTTCTGAAAATGAAAATACTGCTTGGTTAGTCTTGTACTTACTGACTAATGAAAATGGGACACGTCCTCTCAAAACTGACACAGAATTGGCAGCCACTTCAGAACTAGAACCGAAAAAGCTGGAGTTTATATTGGATGTTTTAGTCAAATCAGGGATAATAGTTCTAATCCCCGAAACTTCTACCAAACTTTATCAACTTGTTCATGATTACCTAGTGTTCTTTATCCGCCAAAAATACCGCTCAACCCTGATATTAGAACTAGAAATTACTAAAGAACTAGAACTAACTAAAGGACAACTTAAACAGGCACTCATTCAAGAACAACAGGAAAGCCAACGGGCGGAAGTTGCTGAAATTATGGCACTCAGCTCATTATCTCAAGCTCTGCTGTTATCAAATGACCAACTCATGGCATTAGTAGCTGGCGTTGCAGCGGGTAAGAAATTACAACAGACCAAAGTGCCATCCGAAGTCAAAATTAGGACAATATGTAGGCTAAGGCAAGCAGTCTACAGTGTGCGCGAGCGCAATCGCTTACAAGGACATGAGGCTGAAGTCTCGAACATTAGTTTCAGTCCCGATGGGCAAATTTTAGCCTCTGGCAGTAAAGATGGTACAACAAAACTCTGGTGTTTAGATGGTTCTGAAGTGCAAACTTTCCCAGGTCACGATAGTGGGGTAACGAGCATCAGTTTTAGCCCTAATGGGAAAACTTTAGCTTCTGCTAGTGGCGATGGTATAATAAAAATCTGGCGTTTAGATGGCTCTGAAGTGCAAACATTTCAGGGGCACCGGGAAAGAATTATCAGCATTACCTTTAGTCCCAGTGAGCAAATTTTAGCTTCTTCTAGTAGTGATGGTACAGTAAAACTTTGGTCTGTAAATGACTATCAACCGCAAGTTTTACATGAGTATCACGATTTGGTATATGACTTGAGTTTCAGTCCTGATGGGCATACTTTAGCTTGTGCCAGTGAGGACGGTACGGTGAAACTTTGGTATCTAGATAGCAATAAACTGCCAATTGCCCAGGGTTCCAGTGAGAGAGTTAGCAGCGTCAGATTCAATCCCAATGGGCAAATTCTCGTTTCTGCCAGTTTAGATGGTACAGTCAAGCTTTGGCGTGTTAATGGTACTGAACTACAAAAACTGATCACTTTTCAGGCTCACAGAGATTGGGTCACTAGGGTTAGTTTTAGTCCTAATGGTCAAACTCTAGCCTCTGCCAGTGAAGATGGCACAGTCAAACTTTGGAGCTTAAATGGAGATGAATTGCAAACCTTTCGAGGTCACGCTGATAAAGTCACTAGCGTCAGTTTCAGTCCTGACGGTCAAACGTTGGCGTCCTCTGGTGGCGAAGGAACAGTGAAACTTTGGTGCTTGAGAGGTAATCAACTAAAAGTTTTACCCGGTCACGCTAATAAAGTCACTAGCGTCAGTTTCAGTCCTGATAGTCAAACGTTGGCTTCCGCTGATGAGAAGGGTTCAGTAAAACTCTGGCGCTTGGACGGCACAGAACTGGCAACCCTGCAAAATCACAGTAGCAGAGTCACGAGCATTTGTTTCAGTCCGGATGGTCAAACTCTAGCCTCTGCTGATAAAAACGGCAATGTAGAATTCTGGTGCTTAGACAGCAATGAACCGCCATTCCCCTTGTTACACAATTACGGAATTACTTGCGTCAGCTTTAGTCCTAATGGTGAAATTCTAGCATTTGCTGGTGAGGATGGCACTATCGAGCTTTGGAGCAAAGATGTGGCTGAAATGCAAGCTTCCTATAAGTCTCGTGAGTGTGTGACAAGCATTAGCTTTAGCCCCAATAACCAGATTCTTGCTTTCGCTAGCTTGCATGGTAGAGTGACACTTTGGCGCTTAACCTTGGGAACATCCCAATTTTGCACGTTAGCTCTTTTAATGGGTACTGAAACCCTTGCAATTTCGTTACTTTGGGTAATGCTTTTTCCAAAAGGGGATGCTCCAAAAATATTCGGTCACAGTAAGAAAGTTACTGATCTAAGTTTTAGTCCCGATGGTAAAATTTTAGCTACCGCTAGTGAAGATTGTAGTGCTAAACTCTGGAATATCAATGGTACTGAACTGCAACTCTTCCGAGGTCATAAAAAAAGGATTACTAGTGTGAGTTTTCACCCCGATGGTAAAGTTTTAGCTACCGCCAGTGAGGATTGTACAATTAAACTCTGGAGTTTTGATGGCACTGAACTACAAACCTTTCAGGGTCATAGTAATTGGATTACGGATATAAGCTTTAGTCCTGATGGTAAAACCCTTGCCTCTGCTAGTCAAGATGGAACAGTAATTCTCTGGAATTTGGATCTTGATGACTTACTGCTGCGTGCTTGCAACTGGCTGGATGATTTTTTAAAGACTAACCCAAATGTAAGTGAGAGCGATCGCCATCTTTGTGATGGTATTATCCCTCAAAAGGGAACAATTGACTAAAGATAATCACGTTAAAATCGCCCCACCCATTAACTTAGAATACCGATAATCCAACTCCGCCTTAATTAACGGCAAACTCTCCAACGCCTTATCCTCCAGGACAATCTTTTCCGCCGCATCTCTTGCCAAATTCAGCACCTCTTGATCCTCTACCAAACTGGCTAAAGCAAAATCCGCCAACCCCGACTGACGCCGCCCTAAAACTTCCCCTGGACCCCGAAACCGCATATCCATTTCCGAGATAAAAAAGCCATCCTGAGACTGTTCCAACACCCCCAAACGCTGACGCGCTGTATCCGTTTTCGACCCACTCATTAATAAACAATAGGATTGATGGGAACCCCTTCCTACCCGCCCTCGTAATTGGTGCAACTGCGACAAGCCAAACCGTTCCGCATTTTCAATCATCATCACCGTCGCATTGGGGACATCTACCCCCACCTCAATCACCGTGGTGGAGACAATAATTTGTGTCTGATTATCCCGAAACGCATTCAGCGCCTCATCCTTTTCTGCTGAACTCATTCGCCCATGTAGCAATCCCACCTGAAATTGTGGGAAAATACTCTCAGAGAGTCGCTGATGCTCCTCTACTGCCGATCGCACATCTAATTTCTCTGATTCTTCAATTAACGGTAGGACAATATACGCTTGACGCCCTTGGGCAATTTCCCGCCGCATCAAGTCATAAGCGTTTTGGCGTTCCTTCCCTGTTAATACCGATGTGTGAATGTTTTGGCGCCCTGGCGGTAACTCATCAATTTGACTCACATCTAAATCCCCATGTAAGGTTAACGCCAAGGTGCGCGGAATTGGCGTCGCCGTCAGGGTTAATACATGGGGGGATTGTCCCTTTTGTTGCAACTGCGCCCGTTGTTCCACACCAAACCGATGTTGTTCATCTATTACGACTAATCCTAAGCGCTGAAAATTTACTGGGTCTTGAATTAACGCATGAGTTCCTACCAATAGCGGTAATTCCCCAGTTTCTAACTGAGAATGAATCTCCCGGCGCTTCTTTACCTTCACCGAACCCGTTAGTAATTCCACGGGAAGATGGAGTAAATTAAACCAACTGACTAATTTACGATAATGCTGTTCTGCTAACACTTCCGTTGGTGCCATTAATGCGGCTTGATACCCGGATTGAATCGCCGCCAAAATTGCAATTACCGCCACCACCGTTTTCCCGGAACCCACATCCCCTTGAACTAAGCGATTCATCGGCGTGGGTTGTTGTAAATCGTTGAGAATATCATTCACCACCCGTTGTTGGGCAGAGGTAAGTTCAAAGGGTAATAGCTGATAAAATTGATCAATCAGTTTCCCCGTCGGTGCGAGAACAGCACTGGATTGCTGTTGCTGCTGCATTTTCCGCCGTTGGAGAAATCCTAACTGTAAATAGAAGAACTCATCAAACACCAAACGGCGTCTAGCACGGCTGAGGGTATCTGTATCCGTGGGAAAATGGAGATTCGCGATCGCATCACTCACGCCCATCAAATCATACTGCTGACGCATCCCTTTAGGCAACGGCTCTTTAAGTTGATTCACCGCAGGTAACGCCGCCAGTACCGCCTGTCTCACCCAATCGGCGGGAACCCCTTCTGTCAAGGGATAAACGGGCATGACTCGACCAATTTTTAAGGAGTCAATCTTGCCCCCCAAATGGTCTAACACCTCAATTTCTGGGGTATCCAGCGTAATCCCATACTTATTCTTTTTCACCAACCCCGACGCCGCCACAATCGCCCCCACCGGATAGCGACGTTTTTGTTGTTCTTGCCAACCCCGATGACTGTAACGATTCCCGGCAAAGAAGCGATTCAGTTTCAGTTGACCCGTACTATCTTTAATAATTAACTCAAAAATCGATAACTTCTTATTTTTCGGGCTGCTAAAACAGTTACACCGTTTCACCGTACCCACTACCGTTACCGTCTCCCCGGCGACTAAATCCTTAACATTCACCTGACGGGCATAATCAATATGATCCCTGGGATAATAGTAGAGAATATCTCGCACCGTCTGTAATCCCAATCGGGCTAAATACCCACTGCGGCGATAACCAATATCGGGTAATTCAGATAAGGGTGAGTCGAGGGTAAAATTCACCTTTACCTTCGAGGTTTCCGCCACCAGAGGCGTGGTTCGAGGGGATTTAACCGTAGGGGTTTGAGGCGGATGAATGGTTTCCCTTTCCCGGCGTTGAAGTTCCTGTTGCAGCTTGTAGAGAAACTGTCGCGTATCTGCTACCAGATGTTGACGGTCTTCAACAGTCTTATGATCATACCGTCCAAATTCCGCTGCAATGGACTGCCATTTGCGCCGTTCCACCGGGAGAAGTCCATCCGGTGTCTTGCCAAAACTCAAGCAAAGAAACTCACTAAAACGGTACTGATTCCCCAGCAAATCAGTAAAGCCCTTTTCGGCTTCCACCGCCAGCGCTTTTTGCAATCGTGTCCAGTCTGGAATTTCTGTACTCACAATCTCTGAATTCTGTAAGGACAAATAACGAACGACTCACGACAAGCCAGGGCTAATCACAAATGACGTAGCTTGCTTCTTGCGAAGCGAGTATGACGAACAACTAATCCTCAAACCAACTCGCCCGCCATGCGGCTTCGGCTTGAACCACAGTCCACTCCCGTTGTTTTTTACGATATTGTCGCTGAAATTTCGTGGTGTGGGCAACTAGGTTACGGATTTGATTCCTAATTTTAACCAATTGCGGTTCCGTAAACTCAATTTCGGATAGGCGCAGATTAACTGCAATAATTCGGGTTAAGGTTGAATCATCGTCATCCTCCGGCGTTTGGGTTTCGACTAAAAGGTTGAGTAGATTTGAACCCGGACTGCTTTCACCTGCCGCATCCGCTTTGGTTGCCGCTTCCAGGACAGTTGGGGGTAGTTTATCAGGAATAATACCCTCTTGTTGTAAAAGATGATTCGTCTCCACGGAAACCGTTTGCAAGGTGAGAGCAATTTGGTCTTCGAGCATCTCTTGCCACTGTAGCAGTTGATCCGGCAGAATCGGTTTTTGGGGGGTGAGGGCTGAATCTGGAGATGGGTTCGTCGTCGTTTCCGCCGAGGATTCTGTGGACTCCAGCAGCGGTTCTAATTCCTCATCCTCGTCTAATTCATCCTCTAGAGTTGAGGATAGGTCTTGAGGAAGCTGTAGGTGTAAAAGTAACTCGTCTTGTCCTTCCTTGCCAATCTGACGCAAGGCTTGCTGTAAATTTTGGCGCTGATTGAAGGACAAACTTAAAAAGGCGTCGGGATAGCCTTGAGTACACACCTGATAACCTGCCAGCATTAACTGTTTTTGCACAGTTTGCCCCAACACGGTCAAATAGGTGGCGTAACTGTCGTGAAGTTGGGAAGCTAGATGTGTGATCGCTTCCTCCATCTTACCTAAGTCCTGCTCAATGCGTTCAATTGCGCTCACCATTATCTGCTAAGTAGGTAGGGACAATAAAAGTTAACGGCTGAGATCGTCATTTGTCATTTGTCATTTGTCATTTGTAAAGGTTTGAGGTTTATTTACATAACTTAACATCGTTGAGTTTATTTCTACCAACCAACCTACTTACTGCTCCCGATAGGTCTGCTTTTAACCAAAAAACGTAGGGTGGGTTAGGCGGACTTTCATTGAGGCGGAACCCGTTTAATCAACTATCCGCCGTAACCCACCACTGTTAACGTTCTTGGGTGTATTTTGCTTAAATCGGAAGTTGAATTTTCTCCGATAATTAAGGGCGCACGCCATGCGCCCCTACAATAAACGGCTTGACTCGACGCGACATTTAGTCGGAGGATTCCGATTCAATCCCCTCACCCAGAACATAGCGGGTAAAGCGACGCACCTGGATATTTTCCCCTAACAGCGCAACGGTTTCTTTGACCAACTCTTCTACAGATTTGCTTTGATCTCGGATATAAGGTTGATCCATTAATGATAATTCTTTCAACCGTTTCTCAATCCGACCTTGAACAATCTTCTCTTTAATATTGTCCGGTTTCTTGGCTAGGTCATCGCGCCCCATTTCAATTTCTTTTTCCCGTTGGGTAATCGCGGCGGGGATATCGTCCACCGACACATACTCGACATTCGGACAAGCCGCCACTTGCATGGCGATATCCTTAACCAAGGCTTGAAATTCCTCGCGACGACCCACAAAATCCGTCTCGCAGTTGACTTCCACTAAGACACCAACTCGTCCCCCAGTGTGGATATAGCTGCCCACAATTCCTTCAGCCGCCATCCGACCGGATTTTTTCTCAGCTGAGGCAATTCCTTTCTGACGCAGCCATTCGATGGCTTTGTTCATATCGCCCTCGTTTTCTTTGAGCGCTTTTTTGCAGTCCATCATGCCTGCGCCAGTTTTTTCCCGTAACTCTTTGACGAGTTTTGCTGATATTTCCGCCATCTTGCCTTTATTCCTCCTTTGTTTTTGTCGGTGTCAATGGACAACGGACAGATAACCCCAGTGTATCGGGTGAGCTGGAAATCGCCGCTTATTCTTCACTGTCCTCGCCTTCCTCGCCACTCTCCTCGCTTTCCTCGTCTGAGTCAAAGGAGTCCATATCTTCCTCGCTGTATTCGTCTTCCATCTCCTCGATGGCTTCGGCAAACTCTTGCTCGTCCTCTGTCTCCAGTTCCCCGTGACGCCCTTCATAGATGGCATCGGCTAATTTACCAATGATGAGTTTAATCGACCGAATCGCATCGTCATTAGCGGGAATCGGAATATCCACCACATCCGGGTCACAATTGGTATCCAGCATCGAGACGACGGGAATGCTGAGTTTTTCACATTCTTTGATGGCATTGTATTCCCGGCGCTGGTCAATAATGACCACAATGTCGGGGATGCGCCGCATCATTTTGATGCCACCCAGATATTTTTGTAGCTTGCCTAATTCCCGGCGCAGTACGGCGGCTTCTTTTTTCGGCAAGAGGTCAAGGGCACCACTTTCTTCCCGGCGTTCCAGTTCTTTGAGTCGTTCAACCCGCCCTTTGATGGTTTCCCAGTTGGTTAACATTCCTCCCAACCAGCGTTGGTTGACGTAGTATGCGCCACAACGACTGGCTTCTTGGGCAATAATTCCGGCGGCTTGGCGCTTGGTACCGACAAACAGACAGCGCTTCCCTTGTTCGGCGGCGGTTCGCATATAGCTGTAGGCTTCTTCCATTAACTGGGCGGTTTGCACCAAGTCAATGATATGAACGCCATTCCGGGCAGTATAAATGTACTGATCCATGCGAGGATTCCAGCGACGGGTCTGGTGACCAAAGTGAACCCCGGCTTCCATCATTTGAGCCAAAGAGACGACTGGCATAATTAATTTAAACTCCTTATTCGGGTTTATCCTCCATTCAGGCGGATTTCTTTAGGGAAACACCCGAAATCCTGAATGTGCGATTTTTGACAACCTTTCCAAGGTAACATAAATAGTCGGACAACAGGGCAATGGGCAATGGGGAATGGGCAATGGGTAATAGGCAATGGGCAATGGGTAATAGGCAATGGGCAATAGGGAATAGGGAATAGGCAATGGGGAAGAGTCGGGATTTAAGATTAAATTGGCAACGCGCCCGTCAAGACACACCGGGCTGTGAGACTGTTTTACATTTCAATAATGCGGGTGCAGCATTAATGCCGCAGTTGGTTTTAGATGCCGTTGTCGGACATTTACAGTTAGAAGCCCAAATTGGTGGCTATGAAGCGGCGGCACAACAAGTTGAGGCAGTGGAACGGGTATATGATGCCGTGGCGACGCTGTTAGGCTGTCAGCGCCAGGAAATTGCCCTGATTGAGAATGCCACTAGAGCCTGGGATATGGGGTTTTATAGCGTACCTCTGAAAAAAGGCGATCGCATTCTTACCGGGGTATCGGAATATGGTAGTAATTTCATTGCCTTTCTGCAAGTTGCTCGGAAGACAGGGGCAACCATTGAGGTGATTCCCAATGATGAGTTTGGGCAAATTTCTATTCCTAAATTACGCCAAGCGATTGATGAGCGGGTGAAGTTAATTGCGATTACCCATGTCGCCACGAATGGGGGATTAGTTAACCCAGCCGTGGACGTGGGAAACGTGGCAAAAGATGCGGGGATTTTATATTTACTCGACGCCTGTCAATCTGTGGGACAAATGCCAATTAATGTAAATGAAATTGGCTGCGATATGCTCTCAGCGACGGGACGTAAATATTTACGCGGACCCAGAGGTACGGGATTTTTGTATGTCAGAGAAGGGGTGATTGAGCAATTAGAACCGCCCTTTTTGGATATGCAGGCTGCTGAATGGGCGAGTAAAGATACATTTAGAATTCGTGCCGATGCCCGTCGGTTTGAAAATTGGGAAACCAACTATGCTGGGAAAATTGGGTTAGGGGTTGCGGTTGATTATGCCTTAAGTTGGGGACTGGCAGCGATTGAACATCGGATTCGTCATTTGGCGGACAGATTGCGTGACCAACTGAGTGATATGGATGGGGTAAAGCTTCAGGATTTAGGGCAGAAAAAATGCGGGATTGTTAGCTTTACGGTTGAGGAGAAAGAACCCAGTGAAATTAAGCAGTTACTGAGTGAAAAAAAGATTAATCTATCGGTTTCTTCCGCCCAAGGCACGCGATTAGATATGGACGCACGCGGATTGACATCAGTGCTAAGGGCTTCTGTTCATTATTACAACACCGAAGCCGAAGTTGAGCGATTTTGTACAACCTTGGCATCTTTGGTTTGACAGGGAACGAAGAATGGAGACACCTACCCCTCAATCCCTCTGCGAACCTCTGCGTTAACCTCTGCGTCCTCTGCGTTAAAAAAATACAATTTGCAACCAGACAAATTATCAAAACTGTAGTGGCGTGATCGGGTTAAAATAGGACTTTGTTTGTAGTAAGCACGAAGAGTGCTTTAACGCCTAGCTGGAGAGGGCTAAAGCCCTCACTACGAACCAAATCTATTTCACCAAATTAGCTGGGTTAGTTTGTGGGATCTCGGATACTCTTGGCGTCTGGGGATGATTCAATCGGTGCGATCGCGCTTTCTTTTTCTTTTAACTTATCCATCGCCACACCCCAGTTGTACCAGGCTAATTGGTAATCTGGTTTAAATTGAATCGCTTTCTCATAGGATGCGATCGCACCTTTATAGTCTCCCAGGTTCCCCAAGGCTAACCCCCGATTATTCCAGGCTTCGGTGTAGTCGGGTTGGCATTGAATCGCCTGATCAAACGACGCGATCGCACCCAGAAAATCCTGATCGGCGAGTTGCTGTTTCCCTTGATTTAACCAGGTTTCGGCGGCATCACTTGCGGCAGTTTCGCCCTGATCCGCGTCTCCCGTTTCTTCTGGATAGGCTTCCCCTTTCCTGGCGGGTTTTGCCAATAAATCCTTGCCAATTTCTGCGGCAATTTCCCCTAATTCTCCACAGCCGACGCCACTCATCTGCAATAACTGCCAAGCCAACTGATGATCCGCTTCTGGCAATTGCCGCAACTGCTGTCCATAGTCATACAGCCACAGTTTAAAATAGCGATCGCTGCTCTGATATCCTAAATGTTGCAGGATTTGTTCCCGATTCCATCCCTGATTCACCCCAATCAACAGTTGGCGAAATAGCTGCTGATACTCTGCATCACTGAGGCGTTTTTGAAGCCGCCTGTATTTTTGGGGTTTGAGAAAGGGCGGTAAGATTGGCTGAATTAGCCGCATTAGCCACTGCCAAAACCGCTGAATCATCGGCTTGTCGGAAACGGGTTTATTGTTCTAGTGTATATCGTCTGAAGGGGTGACAAGCTCCCGTCAAAGGTAAGCAGGGTGTGGGGTATGGGGTGTGGGGCTTCTCGGTAAGGAACACAACAACCCTTAACCATCAATACTTTGAGCTTTATTGACAGAGGGTTTGATTCAAGGAAATCGGGTAGCATTGTATGGCATCACCTTGCTCAGGAAAAATGTACCCTTGCTCCCCCAGCTTCCCCAGCTTCCCCAGCTCCCCCTCACCCCAACACGTATTCAGCAGCACCCTACCTACTCCCCCTGTTTCCCCGCCTCCGGAGTTAATAACGCCGGAATCGTGAAATAAAAGGTTGTTCCGACTCCCGGAGATGATTCAACCCAAATTTGTCCGCCGTGATGTTCCACAATTTTCTGACAAATCGATAAACCAATTCCTGTACCTGGATATTCTTCATTGGTGTGTAGACGTTGGAATACCTTAAAAATTCGTTCAAAATACGCCGCTTCCATACCAATCCCATTATCCTCAACCCGAAACACCCATTCATTCACCTCAGTGGGTTCTGGCGTACTCGGCAACACCCTAGCGGAGTCATCACTTAATGAAGACGTTGTTTGGCGCAATTCTGCCGCAATTTTAATCTCCGGTGCAACCTCCGGGGAGCAAAATTTGAGGGCATTACTGATTAAGTTTTGAAACAGTTGTACAAGTTGGATGCCATCTGCCATGACGATGGGTAAATGTTCGCAGATAATCACAGCACCCTGCCCTTGAATTACACTGTCTAAATTCGCCAAAACAGACTCAACCACCTGATTACAGTCGGTGGGTTCAAATTCTTCCCCCTGAGTCTCGACTCGTGAATAGTTCAGCAAATCTTGAATTAGCTGTTCCATGTGATCGCCTGCTTCTAAAATTCGATTCATGTAGTGAGCGGCTTTATCATCCAACAAACTCTGGTATTTTTGGCAAAAAAGCTGACCAAACGCTTTCATCGTTTGCAGGGGCGATCGCAAATCATGAGAGGCGATGCGAGCAAATTCTTCCAAGTCTTGATTCGAGCGGATTAGCTCGGCGTTAAGCTGCTGAAGTTGTTGATTTTGGTACTGCAATTGCCGATTTTGATCAACAATTTGCTCTTGCTGGCGAACAACCATCAGTTGATTATTCACCCGCGATAACACTTCTTTCACATGAAAGGGCTTGGTAATATAATCGGTTCCCCCTACCTCAAAGGCTTTGACTTTATCCCATTCATTATCCAACGCGCTCAAAAAAATGATCGGAATATGCTGGGTGCGTTCATCGGATTTTAAGTGCTGGCACAGTTCATACCCATTCATTTGTGGCATCATAATATCCAGCAAAATAAGCTGCGGCAACGCTTTTTCAATCCCCATTAATGCCATTTTGCCACTAATGGCATTTCTTACCCGATATCCTGCCTCGGTTAGAGTTGTCGATAACAGACGTAGATTGTTGGGCTGATCGTCAACAATTAAGACATAGCCGGGATTCTTTAGGTTACTCATGGTAAAAGGGTTGCGTCAGATTCATTAAAGTGTCAAACCGAAACTCATTCACCAAATCCCTAAGGGTTTCCGCTAAGGGAACGTTAGACGGTGGAATTTGTTCAATGAGTTGGTTCATGAGTTCATGATCAAGACTGCTAGCGGCTTGATGAAGTTGCATAGTCCACTCATTTGGCATTATCGCTAAATGTTCGGGTGTCAGCAACAATGAACTGGTGTTTTCCTCAAATGGGGATGTTAAATGAGTGAACGCATAGCGATAGCGTACACCCAAATAGTCAGTCATCTTGGTGAAGATGGTTTCCTCCCGAAACGGTTTAATCACTACATCACTACATCCCACGGCAAAAAAACGCTGTTGTTCTTGGGTAAACGCACTGGCGGTGACGGCAATAATGACGGTGCCTGGGGTAGAGTTAAAGGGTTTTGTTTGTTTCTCCTTGGCTCTAATCTGCTGAATAAACTACCCAGACCTGCTAAGAGCTGAGGTCTGGGTTTTTAGTAGCCCTGAAGTCATCGAACAAGCTAAGCTGAACATACTCAATAGTTCGGTTTAACTTGCACGATAACCCCGTGCCTCTAGGCTGGTTTATAGACAGCCCCACAAGTGCAATATTATTGGCTCCATTGAAATCAGCATCCCCATGCCAACCACAATGCCCACACCTGAATGTCTTGCCACTACGGTAAGACTTTCCTTTTACGGGATGAATGTGCAGGCAGTTATGGCACATCTGAGAGGTATAAGCAGGGGGGACTGGGGTGACTTGAACACCAACACCAAGCGCTTTGTACTCGATAAACATTCGTAGTTGATAAAATGCCCACGAATTTGAGCGTCTGCGCTCAGTCTTGTTTCTTGGTTGCCCTTTTGTTCTTTCCCTTATGCCTGTTAAGTCTTCTATAGCAATTGAGGCACTTAACTCAACTGCCCGTCTAACCACTGTTTTGGAGATGTTGTGGTTGAGCCATTGCTGGTAACGCCTCTCCCTCCCCGACAACCGTTTCAAAACTTCTCGACATCTACGTCGAGTTGTTCTCGTGCCTTTCGAGGCTTTTTTCTGGAGAGATGCTCTAAGAAAGGAAAACTTATCTCGCACCGACTGAATCGGCTTACCGTCCCACCTTTGATCCTCTGAGGTAACAGCAATGTCGCGACGCCCTAAATCGACACCTATTACCTTATCGGTATTTTTTGGGTCTGGAGGGGTATCCTTGATCTGAATGTGCAGGTAGAACTGCCCGTCGCGGTGCTTACATAATTGAGATGAAGTTGGGTTCCTCCCTTTGAGTTTTCCTCTTTGGTAGTTACCTGGGTTCAATTTAACTCGCTCTCTACCGCGAACAGTAGCAAGGCTTACCGTCCAGTCGTGTTCACGAAGTCGAAACAAGTCCTTATCGCAGTCCATACTGCCTGAGGCAAACTTTTTAACAGGCTTGCCTTTTGAAAAGGCTACCTTTCGGTTAGCCGCTACTCTTGCACAAGCTCTGACTGCCATATTGGCTACCAAATTGAATTGGCTTTTAATGGTTTGATAAGTCAAAGATTGAATCGCAATTTTGTTGGTCAGTTTTGGATCTGTATGTCCGTTGACGTAGTTGCAAGCATCCGCAAACGCCTGAAGAGTTGCCTCTAAGAAGGCCACCTGCTCAGGGGAGGGTTGAAGCTTTACAACTATCGTGAGGACTTGTTTCATGGCTGCTATTATACCACTTAGCGGGCAATAACTGGAAATACTTCGGGCGTTTAGCCCTCGTCTTTCCCGCTCTCCCCCTACGGCTTACCTCCACTTCGTTCCGGTTGAAGCCGTAGCCCCTCGCGATTTAGGTGGCTTCGTAACCATCCATCACAGGCATCCGCATATCCATCCAAATGAGATGCGGTTGCCAACGTTCCCAGGCGGCTACAGCTTGTTGACCATTTTCGGCGACTTGTATCTCAAATCCGATTGGGGTTAGTAGTTGCATCAAAAGTTGGCGATTACTGGGACTATCGTCAGCAATTAAAATACGAGGCGGCGGTTGATTGTCGATGATCCCAATCACTCGTTTCGGTGAAACTGGAGGCGAATCGTCACAACTGGGAACTACCTGGATGGGAAGACTAAAGGTAAACGTTGTACCTTGATTCACGACACTTTGCACCGTCATTTCTCCGCCCATCAGTTGTACAAAGCGGCGGCTAATGGCTAACCCTAATCCTGTCCCCGACGGCGTGTTTTTCCCGGTTTGGGTTTGCCGAAATGGATCAAATAATCGGTCAAGTTCCTCTGGCGCAATTCCGAATCCGGTGTCCCTGATTGAGAATAGTAACGTCGGGGAATGGGGGGATTTTTCCAGAGTCAGTGTCACTTGACCTTGAGGCGTAAATTTAATCGCATTGTCGAGGAGGTTAATTAGAATTTGGCGTAATTTGTTTTCATCGGTTTGGATATATTGGGGAATGGCGTCCGTCCATTGAATCAGCAGTTTTAATCCTTTGTCCTTGGTTTTTAAGTGAAACATTTGCCTGAGAGTATCCAGCAAATGATATAAATCGAAGTTTTTATCATTAATCGTCATACAACCTGCTTCGATTTTGGATAGGCATAAAATATCGTTAATTAATGCCAACAAATGCTCACTGGATTGGTTAATGATGCTTAAATAGTCCCGTTGCTGGAGTGTAAGTTTCTCCCGGTTGTATAAGAGTTGGGTAAATCCCAGAATCGCATTGAGGGGGGTGCGGAGTTCATGGCTAATATTTGCCAGAAATTCACTTTTAGTCCGGTTGGCGGATTCAGCCGCATCTTTGGCGTTACGCAGTTTTGCTGCAAGAGTTTGGTATTTTTTTATCTCTTGAGTCAGTTTTTGGTTCTGGCGTTCTAATTCGATGGTGCGTTCTTTTACCCGTTTTTCAATATGGTGATTTAGGGATCGCCTCAGGGATTGAATGTGTTGGTGATCGCTGCTCGGATCAGATTTAC
Source organism: Coleofasciculus sp. B1-GNL1-01 (assembly GCF_040220235.1). Classification (NCBI taxonomy): domain Bacteria; kingdom Bacillati; phylum Cyanobacteriota; class Cyanophyceae; order Coleofasciculales; family Coleofasciculaceae; genus Coleofasciculus; species Coleofasciculus sp. B1-GNL1-01. Next base: position 10,219 of record NZ_JAVJTO010000145.1, on the reverse strand, counting down.
ATTTCATAAACTCTAATTATAAACAGCCTGAAAATTGCCCTAAACTTAGATAGCTAGGGATAGATGAAAAGAATCGGCTTGAGCCATGACTATGGCTATCTATCAGGTAGGTGTAAATTAAATCGTCTCTTGTTATTGACTTTATGATTTATAGTTGTTTAAATTTCTGCCTCATCCAATCGGGTGAAACTGAACGAGACAAAGATAATCAAAATCCCTCCTCAGTTCTCCATTGGTTCCAGACCAGTCTCCTTTTCTGGAGGAAACTGTTCTAGCCTAACTATTGTCTAGTCTTTGTCTAAAAAAATACTCCTTCTGGTTGAATATAATACAGAGCTAGGTGAAGGGCTTTACAGTGACATATATCACAAAAATTCTGTGATATTCACTCAATTTAGCAGAGTCGAAGCTTGAGGAAATTTAAATATATAGCACTACGCATTAAGGTTAGGACATAACAGAAAAACTAAAATCGATCAATCCCTTGAGGAACAAGCTTTTTTCTTCCCTATTCCCCATTCCCTATTCCCCATTCCCTATTCCCCATTCCCCATTCCCTATTCCCTATTCTCCATTCCCTATTCCCCATTCCCTATTCCCTATTCTCCATTCCCTATTCCCGCTTCGCGTAGCTCTATACAAAATAGCGAGCGAGACGCTCGCACTACAGTCGGGGCGGGTTTCCCTTACTGTTCCCTATTCCCCGTTCCCTGTTCCCTAATCTCAACCATTAACTTTAATTGTGTCCACCTACTTATCAAAATACCGTGAACGTTAGATTCAGCAGCCCCTAATTTCCTCTGTCCCTCACCCATCGCCGAAACGCTCTTAAAGCCTGACTTGTTCCCGACAGTCGTGCCATCTCTAAAAAGCGAGAAAATTCCTCAATCACTGGAAAATCAGGAAACGTCGGACTTGTCGCTAATTCAACATACTTTCCTGATTGCACCACATAAACCTGCAATCGGCGATTCTGATAGCGCCAAATTTCTGGCACCCCTAACACCTGATACGCACTCAACTGAGTCTTAGACGTTACATCTATTTCTATTGCCAAATCAGGCGGCGGATCAACGGTTAAATCCAGACTTTCTCGCCCAATCATCCGAGCTGCATTTTGGATATAAAAACAATCATCGGGTTCAATTCCCGCCATCATATCTTGTCGTTTAAACGTCGTTGATCCGAAGGGTTCCCAATCAATTTCTAATTCATCTAGTAATATCTTTAATAAATCTCCAATAATAACCTTGGCTTTTTCATGTTCCGGCAAAGGCATCCTAATCTCCAACGTATGATCGAGATAAGCCACTCGACTAGCGCGATGCTCTCCCAATTCCGCTAAAATCGCTTCAAATTCCGACCAATCCACCTCATAAAGCAGCACTCGATGTCCGGGCGGTACACTAATTTGTCTCAATTGCAGCGTTACCATTATTGTTTCACTTGCCTTACGAACGACTCTGCCTATAGTAATCACCTGGACAAAGTTTCTGATAAAACTTTACTGTAACCGACAGAACTTGCGATCGCGGTCAAATTGAGGATCTTGCCAGGAAAAGGCAAAATGACTGATACCACTGACACCAGGTATTCGTTGGCGGATTGCCTGCATCTGCTTTTCTAGAGAGGGGCGATTGCTGACAGATTTACCCCAGGTTCCGGCTAGTGCTGGTGTGATTTTGGTATTCAGGGGTGCTTTATCCACCACTCGTCGGACTAAACTCTCAATACAACCCGTATGACCGCAAACGCCGTAGGACATGGGATGCCACTCTAAGGATGGGGAAAAATGATCCCAAGGTTGCAATCGAGAATCATACCCCCCTCGTCCTACCACTTGATTGCCATCGGGAAAAAATACGGCTCCGGCTTTGATTCCCGCCCGTTGAACGGGTAATGTTGCCATGGAAAGAAAATCTAACACCCCTTGAGCCGCATGAGCTACACTAAGCTGCCACAGTTGCCAGTTTAACGTTGCTGCACTATCCGAACTTGCAGGCGATCGCCCTTGCCACAGTGGGGTGGATTCGTTGGCATAGCGCGTCTTGACGGATTCTACATCGCTAGCGCTAATTGAACCATCCTGTACATAGCGCTGAATCAGTTCGCGCCCTTGATTATTAAGAGCGCGATTATATAAGGCTTGTCGAGACGCATCACTATAAATCCATAAATCTTTTACTTTAGTGGCAACTGAATCTGAGCCAGTGCCACGCGGATAACGAATATAGTCAAATAAAACACCATCAGGACGACGTTTCGTCACTGATTGAACCAATTGATAGTAATCCGTTTTAGCTTGATTATTATAGGGATCAACAAAGGCTTGGGACTGGTCATGGACATAGGATAAACTGGTTTGACCGCGACCATTGCGAGCCAGAACCCGTTGCCGATCGCTGCGTTGAGCATACCTGTAGCCGAAGTTCATCGAGAACATCCAGGCATAAACTCGCAATCCCCGTTCATGCCCTTTTTGAATCGTCTGGGCTAATAAATCGACCCGTTCATATCCCGGTGTTCGCACCACGGGGGGCCAGGGGGTGGGGTTGTCTGAGGCGGGGAGCAAGACTTGACCATCGGAAAAGACTTCAACATAGACCTTGTTGTAGCCTCGATTGACAATCCGGTCGAGAATCTCATCAATCGCACCCGCACGAACATCACAGGCATAGAGACGTAGCCATATTGCTTGGTCTTGGGGGAAGGTGCGATCGCGGCATTGGCGCAAAACGTCACCATGTTGCTTGACGATGGCTTTATAGCGGTTATTGAAATCTGGATTTCCTTTAATCGCACCCTGGCGCAGGCTTTCTTTTTGCGCGATCGCATCATCCGTAAAGTGGCAATAGGCAGCCGTTTGAGCTTGAGCCGTTTTAGCCACGTAGCCCTGAGTGATGATACTACTCGTCAATAAGGCGGCAACCAGTGAGCGATAATAATAGCGCCAATGCCATCCTCTAGGGACAAGACCGTTGGACATTCCTACAAAAACCACAAAAGAACAACAACATTAATCGCGGGTATCCCCATCTTCTCCGAAGCAAAGGCGGGGTTGATGAAGTGGGTGTCTTTAGTATTAACAGACAATCGAACGAATCGACAAATTATCCCAGACAGAATTAAGGACGTTCTTTTTTAGCTTCTGGGATTTTGTCCTGTTTCCGGACAATGGCGCTCAGGTTATCTTGATGGATGGGAGGGGAGGAAGTTTTGACCTTTCATGGCGTTCGAGGGCATGGCGCATGAATGTGTAGGGGCGGGTTTAGGGATTTTCTTGTAGCTATTGATGGTAACGTTTCGACAAAACCCGCCCGAACTAACTGTTAAGTTAACTCCCCCATCTCCCCCATCTCCCTTTAAATCAGGTTAAGCGCCGCGTCTTATCGCTCGTTCCACCTGCCGGAATTCTTGCTCTAGACGGTCTTTGAGCTTTTGGGGTAAGGGACGATTGGGATAAGAGCTGTAGTAACCTGCCAGAGAATTGAGAGCTGTTCTCATTGTAGAGAACGAACTGAGGTTGGCGACCGATCCATCTCGACGATAGCGAGAAATATACTCATTAATGCTTTGACGCGCTTTTGATTGAGCCTCTGCCTTATCAGGCGCATCTTCCGGTAGTTCAATAGCCGCTCTCAAGGAGTCCAAGGCGGTTAGAGTGTCTTGGCGATAATTGCCAACCAAGCCAGTACTGCTGGACGAACACCCCGTTAGCGCGATCGCAACCACGAGGACAAGGGCAACAAGACGGGATAAGTAGCGCTTCATAAGCATCATTCACCATAGACAAAATTTCCAAAGTAAAATCGATCCTAACCCGGATTGGTGATCCATAGTTTTGAGTTTTGAGGATTTGAGCCAGGGTTTGCTTACCAAACCCCCAAAAATGTTACCTTGTTGCAATGGTCGCTGTACTCCAGAGGTGTTGAAAATGGACTCAAAAACGAACGACGTTAAACAAATAGCATCCCAATTACTCGCAGGGATGCTGGCTAATCCTCATATTTACACCACAATTAGTGATGAGGGACACCAAGGACAGATAGAACAGAAACTGATCCTGATGGCGGTGGAGATGGCGGAGGATTTGATTGACAAGGCACAAAGCCGTCATCCTTTAGCAAACGACTGAAGCACACCATGGGTTATACCACTTCCTTCGAGGGAACCTTCAGCCTCGATCAACGATTATTGGATAGCCAAGTTCTCTATTTACTGGCATTTGCCAATACGCGGCGGGTTAAGCGGGATGTCACTGTACTGCAAAATGCTCCTGATCCCGCCAGAGTTGCCGTCGGATTACCCTTAGGAACAGATGGCGGCTATTTTGTCAATCAACAATGGGATGAAGACCACGATGAGATTTCAGTGGTTGACTATAATAAATCCCCCTCTGATCAACCTGGCTTGTGGTGTCAGTGGATTCCCACCTCCGATGGCAGTGGAATTCAGTGGGATGGTGGTGAAAAGTTTTATCACTACATCGCTTGGTTACAATACCTGATCCTTCATTTCCTCCAACCTTGGGGGTATCAGTTGCAGGGTGAAGTTAACTGGCAAGGCGAAGATCCCACGGATCAGGGAGTGATTCGGGTTGAAAATAACCAGGTTGTTTTGCCAGCCGGGATTGATTTTCTCAAAGAAGCAACTGCCCCCATTCCTGTACCCCATTCGGTGATGCAAGGATTAGAAGCGATTCAAGCTGCCAATAAAACGGCTTTGTATAGTTGGTTGGCGGCTGAACAAACAGCCATTGAGTTGGGATACCCGGAAACTGCCCACTGGATTCAATCCCATCTGGAACTGTATATCCGTGGGATGAAGCAAGGGTTTGTTGGGGAGGATCAAACTTAGCCGAAACGCCCGCTTACATAGTCTTTTGTGGCTTCCTCTTTGGGATTTTGAAAGATATTTTCGGTTTCGTCGTACTCAACTAAATACCCCTGTTTTCCCCCCTTTTCTGTGGCTCTGGCATTGAAGAAGGCAGTCATATCAGCAACCCGTGTGGCTTGCTGCATATTGTGCGTCACAATCACAATACTGTACTTTTGTTTCAGTTCGTGCATTAAGTCTTCAACCTTAAGGGTGGAAATCGGGTCAAGAGATGCACAAGGTTCGTCCATTAATACCACATCCGGGTTAATCGCGATCGCACGGGCAATACACAATCGTTGCTGTTGTCCCCCAGATAGGGACATCCCGTTGGTTTTCAGCTTATCTTTGACCTCATCCCATAACGCGGCACCACGCAGAGAGCTTTCAACCAACTCATCGAGGTTCCCTTGGTAATTATTCACCCTGGCACCATAAGCAATATTGTCATAAATTGATTTGGGGAATGGGTTGGGTTTTTGAAACACCATACCAATTCGCCGTCTTACTTCTACCGAATCAACGCTTTTGTCATAAAGGTCTTTCTGGCGATAGTAAACCTTACCCTCAATGTGAAACCCGTCGATTAAATCATTGAGACGGTTGAAGCAACGGATCAATGTACTTTTACCACAACCCGAAGGACCAATCAGAGCCGTGATGCGGTTTTTGGGAATCTCCATAGATACCCCCTTAACCGCTAAAAATTTGCCATAGTATATATCTAGGTTTTCCGTATGTAAAACCGTTTCTGTTGATTCCTCATTACCTTGATTCGGACTGGCAACTTTTTGATTAGATTCCATGATAATTCCCCCTTACTTTTTAGGTTACTTGCTACTACGATAACTGGATTTTAAGGTTTAGACTTTGAACCTTTTCTATATCTATATAGGTAGGTTAATTGGGTAATTCATAACTCATAATTCAGTAAATGCTTTTCCGGGTTGCCCAACGAGAAATCACACTGGTGAGTAAGACCAAAGCCACCATGAGTAAAGAAGCTGCCCAGGCTAATTCTTGCTGAGCCGAAAAAGGCGAGGTGGCAAAATTGTAAACTAACACGGCTAGCGAGGGAGTCGGGTCACATATTCCTGAGGGCCAAAAGAAGGTGAATAGAGCCGTAAAAATCAACGGGGCGGTTTCCCCAGCGGCGCGAGCCACTGCTAAGGTGGTTCCTGTCAGGATAGCGGGTAAAGCAGCGGGCAGAACTACTCTCAATACCGTTTGATATTCCGACGCTCCCACACCCACAGATGCCCAGCGCACATCCTGAGGCACAATTTGCAGCGCTTCATCGGTGGTTCTGATGATAATTGGTAACATCAATACCGCCAGAGCAACGCCTCCTGCAAATGCAGAAAAGCTACCTGAACAGGGAACAAACGCCGATCCAACTACGATAATCCCGTAAGCAAATATTCCAGCAATAATTGAAGGGACACCACTTAAAACGTTAGTGGCAAAGCGAATCCAGCGAGCAATTGGACCCGAACTAAATTCGGACAGATAAACGGCGGCTAAAACCCCAATGGGAACACTAATCAGCGCCCCAATTGCGATGACAATCAACGTCCCAGCAATCGCATTGCCTACACCGCCACCGGATAAACCCGCTGCTGGGGGTAACTCGGTAAATAAGTCTAAGTTCAGGCGGTTAAATCCTTTGATGATCACATAGATAATTACCGCAAACAACGGGATCAAGGCAATAACCAGACAAGCTCCGGCTAAGATGGTCATTATGATCCCAAACAGCGATCGCCCACTCGTGTATGAACGGGTAAAACTGTGAGTGGGAAAGTCTTCAGCTTGTTTATCGGGGAGATTCTCGGACATAAACTCTTTTATGTTTTGATTGTTGACCTAACCCGCTAGTCGGGCAGGGTTTTGAGGTTTGAATGATTAAAACTTCTTAACTTGGCGCACAATCAACTCCGCCAGAATGTTCACGATTAGGGTTAGGACAAATAGCACAAACCCGGCATACATTAAAGCCGCCACCTGTAAACCTGACGCTTCGGCAAATTGGTTAGCCAATAGGGAGGCAATCGTATTGGCGGGGGCGAGTAGAGAAAAATTAAGTTGATTGGCATTACCAATCAGCAAGGTGACTGCCATGGTTTCTCCCATGGCTCGACCTAGCCCTAACATTATGCCACCAACAATGCCTGAAAATGCTGCTGGAATTAGAACTCGAAAAATGGTTTGCCAGCGAGTAGCTCCCAATCCTAGGGACGCTTGTCGCAGATCAGGAGGGAGAGATGCCAGGGAATCACGAGAAATTGCCGTGATAATTGGCAAAATCATCACCGTTAAGATAATCCCTGCCGGAAACATACCCACACGAGTCGGTTCCGTACCAAACAGGGGAATCCAGCCAAAGGTGTTATGCAGCCACTGTTCAATGGGTAACAGGATTGGCACTAAAACATAAATACCCCATAGCCCATAAACCACACTAGGAATCGCCGCTAACAGTTCTACCATAAACACGAGGGTCATTCGCGCTGATTTGGGCAGAAAGTCTTCGCTCAAAAAGACGGCGGTGCCAATTCCCAGGGGTACAGCAAACAATAGTGCGATCGCGGAACTCACCAGTGTCCCATAGATCATGGGGAGCGCCCCATAGTCATTTTCTACGGGATTCCAAGCGCTGTTGACCAGAAAATTCAGACCGAATTCCCGAATCGCAGGTAAGGCTTCTATGCCCACCGTGATCGCGATGAAGATTAAAATACCCGCGACTGACAGCGCCAAAATGCGAGCCAGCCAGACAAACCCCCGATCCGTCGTTTTTTCACGACCTGATCGTTGGGGGAGTATTGCTGAATGGGACTCAGCTTGTGTGGTCATAATTGAATAGAGTGAACCGACATTAGAAAATTCAAGGATACCAGTGGATCGATCAAACCTAGTATCTGAAGCACTGGAGCAGATGGGAAAGACGCTTGGTGATCTTCGAGAACAACGGGTTGTGTGGTGGGACGGGTTTCACGATTATTGTTGCTTTTTTTTAACCCGCCCCAACTGAGTGGAAGTATTTTAACTCCCAATTCTCTTATCTCTTTCAGGTGCTGTGATGCTATTCACTCACCTCAATGTCATACTCGTCGCTAATCACATCAGCTGCCTCTGCCACTTTTTCCCTGACATTGGGCGGCAGTTTCACATACCCTAAATCTGGGGCAATTTCTTGACCTTCCGTCAACATATACTCAATTGTTGCTTCTAAGGATTTCGCCTTCTCTGGATCATCATACTCTTGGTAAGCCAAAAGCCAAGTATAAGTAACAATGGGATAGGATTCCTCGCCTTCAGGATCAGCAATAAATGCCCGCAGATTTTCCGGTAATGTAACCGCTTCTAAGGTTTTAGACGCCGATTCATCACTGGGCGTGACAAAATTCCCGGATTGGTTTTCTAAAGCAGCAAAGTTAAGGTCATTATTCTTGGCGTAGCCGTATTCGACATAGCCGATCGCACCATCGGTTTGTTGAATCTGAGCCGTAACCCCTTCATTTCCCTTTGCGCCAACCCCGGTGGGCCACTCGACGGTTTTGCCTTCACCAACTTGCTCTTCCCACTCCGGACTAATTGCACTCAGGTGTTTGGTAAAGACGCCTGTGGTACCACTGCCATCGGAACGGTGAATCACGGTAATCGGCTGATCGGGTAACTCTACACCCTCGTTTGCTGCCGCAATTGCCGGATCATTCCAGTTGGTAATTTCACCAAGGAGAATATCTACATACACATCCCGTGGCAGTTTCAATTCTTCTATCCCATCAAGATTATAAGCGAGTACGATACTACCCGCTGTCATCGGCAGCATGAGAACGCCTCTATCGACTTCCGCGATTTCTTCATCCTTCATTGCCACATCGCTAGCGCCGAAGTCTACCGTACCTTGAGTAAACTGTTCCACACCAGCACCACTGCCGACGGATTGATAGTTAACCTGCAGCATCGGATATTGACTACTGAGTTCTTGGAACCAACGCTGATAGATCGGGGCGGGGAACGATGCACCAGCACCGGTTAGCGCTACAGATTCAGCGAGGGCAAGTTTGTCCTCACCCGCACCCATGTCAGTTTGATCGGTTTCTCCACCTGTGTCAGCCTCTTGCTGCCCTCCACACGCCACTAGGCTAATGGCTAGAGCTAGCACGGAAACGGAGCGCACTACACGAGCTGGATTGATGAAAGCGAGACGGAACACCATTTGACTAAGCCTCAAAGACAGTTACACTATGGGAAGTCTCTTGCAGGATACTCCTCATTCGTAAAGAGAAGGTTAACAAGTTTCATTTGAATTTCCGTAGGGGTTTGGAAACCAAACCCCGGTTATTAATTTGATTCCTCATGACACACCGAGCGAAGCGATGTCCTGAGCCTGTCGAAGGGTCGAGGTGTTCCCCGTTCCCTAACTTGGTATAAGACAGAATGTCGGATATACGGTATAGTGTTAAGTCGCGGTTCTATCGGTTGTGACATTACAACCAAACCGTCGAAGTGCAAAGCGAGGGTCTAAGCGTCAACTACCGCACACCAACCCTGATCGGGTATGGTGTGGACTTGAATAAAGTCTGTTGACCAGACGGCTCACCTCGACTTCGCGGGCGTGAGCGGAGCCGAACCGAGCAGCCGTTAAGACTAAGAGTTAAAGTTCGTACCTTGGGATGCGTGCCAGTTCCAAGCTCTACAACTGGGTAATTAAACAGGTCATTCGGAAAAGCCAGTGTTACTCAGAAAGTACCGAGTCTTAACCTCGTCGAGGCAAACTTTACCAGTAATGAGAGTCTCAAAGTAATGCGAGTTTTCGTACTAGATAAAAAATTGAAACCTCTTGACCCCTGCCACCCTGCCAGGGCAAGAGAACTACTGAACAAAGGAAGGGCTAAAGTATTTAAACGCTATCCATTCACTATTGTTTTACAGGATAGAGTTATTGAAGATTCAGTTACTCATTTTCATAGAATCAAAATCGACCCGGGTAGCAAGACTACTGGAATTTCGGTTGTCCAAGAGGAGACAGGGCGAGTTACAAACGCCTTGGAAATCTCTCACCGAGGGCAGCAAATTAAAGACGCTCTTGATTCACGCTCTTCATTGCGAAGAGGAAGACGTAATCGTAAAACCCGTTACCGCAAACCTCGTTTCTTAAACAGAACCCGTAAAGAGGGATGGTTGCCACCATCTATTGAAAGTCGCATTGCCAACATTGAAACTTGGGTGAGGCGAATCAGGAAACTTTGCCCAATTACCGCTATCTCTCAAGAGCTAGTCAGGTTCGATTTGCAGCATAAGCAAAACCCTGAGATTAGCGGGATAGAGTACCAAA